>JBATTL010000375.1:0-15409 GCA_049670525.1 Thiohalocapsa sp.
GCCGACGCGCGACGCCGCGATCGTCGCGGTGGCTGTCCTCAGCGCCGCCAATTCAGCTGGCAAGGCCGTGTCGCGCCTCGCCGCTGATCTCCCAATGCGGTTCACGCACAGTGATCGCATCAAGGCATTCCCGAACGAGCTCAGCCGCCGGCGGCTGGAGGAATTCGACAACGGGGACGACCTGGCGGACCGGCGTGCCCTAGAAGCCGTCTTCGGCTCGCATTTTGGACCGGTCGCGATGGTCGACCGCACCGATGGGCTCCGCATCAGCTTCGAGAGCGGTGAGATCGCGCACCTACGCCCCTCCGGCAATGCGCCGGAACTGCGAGCCTACACCGAGGCTGGCAGCGCAGAGCGCGCCCGCGAGATGAACGCCGTTTGCATGGAGATTCTGAACGGCTGGCGAGACTGAGTGCTGGCGAGCCGGTCCATCGATTAGGGCTCGGGTCCTTCCTGCATCAACGGACGCATGGCGCGCAACATGCTGGGGAACAGGTGTGGGTTGCCCGACTCCTCCCCAGCCAGCATTTCCTTCATCTGTGCCCGGCGTGAGGGCATGCTGAAGCAGGCCGGGCAACTATCCGGTACCACGGGCAGGCTGGCTGCCCGCGCAAAATCCGCGGTTTGACGTTCACGGCAGTACACCAGCGGGCGGATGATGCGGAGGTCGCCGGCATCGTTTCGGTAGTGGGCCTTCATCGTGCGCAATTGCCCGCCGTGGAACATCGACATCATCAGGCTTTCGGCCAGGTCGTCCAGGTGCTGGGCCAGCGCGAGGACGTTGTAGCCCTGCTCACGACAGAGGCGATACATGATGCCCCGCTTCATCCGCGCGCAGTAGGAACAGAACGAGTCGCCGTCCATATGCGACTTGGCCTGTTCCATGATGGGCTGCTGTTCGTAGTGCCAAGGCACGCCGAGGTTGGCGTAATAGTTCTTTAGACTTTGCGGGTCGAAGCCCGTCACCTCGGGGTCGATGGTGAGCACCGTCAGCTCGAAGCGCACCGGCGCATAGGTTTGCAGGTGCCGCAGGATCTGCAGCAGCGACAGCGAATCCTTGCCGCCGGATACGCCGAGCAGGATCCGGTCGCCGTCTCGGATCATATCGAAGTCGGCAATGGCGCGACCGACACCGCGCAGCAGTGATCTGGGAGGCTTGGGTTGGTGGGTGCTCATGGCGCGGCAGTTTAGCGCATGTTCGCCGATGCGCTGTCTGTCCAGCGTCTGCGCGGGAGAACGCAATCAGCGTCGGATACAAACGAAGGGGCACAAGCAAAGACTGGCTTGAAAGCCGGCCTTGGTACGTCTCGTCTAGGCGAGGCGCTCGCCCTTGGTGAGGGCGGTGGGCTCATTCGTGTGAGTGGTCGCCAGGCTAGAGATTAGCCTAGATTTCAGATCCTTCCGCCAAAATCCCGCCGATTTCTAACTGACCCGACGAGCGGTCGATCATGGGTCGACTTCTCCGGCGGCATCGGGCTGCCGCACGCGCCTCGGAACCCGGCTTCGGCGCGTGTCGGCGAGTGCGAAACGATGGATGTCGAGATGCCAATCGCTGTTCGTGGCCGCAAGAATCAGACAGGACGGACCACCATAGGAGCGCGCCCGCCCGGCGGCGCCCGGATTCAGTACCCAGGGCGAAGTCTCGCGATCAGCGACCAGGAGATGGCTGTGGCCGTAGACGATTGCGCGTGCATGCGGATGCTCGCGTCGCAGTCGTGCATGCCGTCCGGCCGCGGCCAGGTGATGCCCGTGCAGGATCACGAGGCTCCCTCCCGGCAGTTCGACGACCGCCTGCTCCGGCAGCCGCTCCAGCAGTATGCGGTCGCCCTCGGGCCATTTGCGCGGAACGTCGTTGTTGCCGCGCACCGCATAGACGTGTCCGGAGCGAGGTTGCAGCCGTGCCAGTATGTCGGCGTTGCCGATATCGCCGCCATGTACCGCGATGTCACAGACGCGAACCAGGTCGCCGATTCTTGCGTCGAGCTGCCCGTGGGTATCGGCCAATAAGGCGACCCGGATCATGCCGCGCCGGTCCCTTTTTGACGGACCATGGTTGGATGGCCCGCTGTGCCGGATCGGACCTCGGTCCACGTCGCTCGTCCGATAGGCATCAGGTCCCGGCTCTGGCGTCGATGGTCAGCGCCACTTTGCCTTTGAGACCGCCAGCCTCAATGCGCCGATGTGCGTCTGCGGCGCGCTCGAGCGGGAAGGTCTCACCGACGTAGATTTCGAGCTTGCCCTGATCGAACAGATCGCCACAGCGGCGTAGGATCGATCCCTGGTAGGCCATGGCTTCGGTCATGCCCTTTAGCTGAGGTGTTAGCATCAGTTCCAGGCTGATGCGTAGGTTGAGATTCCGCGCCTCCGTCAGATCGGCCGGACTCGGGTCGAGGATGGTCACCAGGTCGCCGTAAACGGCCATGGCGGGGATAGTCTGCCCGAAAGTCTTGGCGCCCACTGTGTCGAAAGCAATGTCCACGCCACGGCCCTCGGTCCAGTCCGCGACAGCGCCGACAAGGTCTTCCTCGCGGTAATTGATGGCGCATTCGGCGCCGAGGGCATGCACGTAGTCGGCCTTCTCTGCGCTGCTGACCGTCGCGGCGACACGCGCGCCGGCGAGGTGCGCGAGTTGGATGGCCACATGCCCGACGCCGCCGGCGCCGGCGTGGATCAACAGGGTCTGCCCCTCGCGCAAGCGTGCCCGATCGTGTAAGGCCTCCCAGGCCGTAATCAGAACCAGTGGCGCCGCGGCCGCATGCACGAAGTCCAGGGATCGGGGTTTGGGTTGAGCCACCGACTCGTCAACGACAATGAACTCGGCATAATTTCCCTTTGGCCCCCCAAGGCCGCCATGGCAGAACCAGACCGCGTCGCCCGGCTTGAAACGGCTAACGGCATCACCGATCGCCTCCACGATGCCGGCTCCATCGCAGCCTGGGACCGCCGTGAGAGTGTCCGGTAACAGTGGGCCGCGGCTGCGGATCTTGGTATCGATGGGGTTCACACTGGCAGCGGCGAGACGCACGAGCACGTCCGTTGGACGTTCGACGACTGGCATCGGTAGATCGGTCTCGGTCAGCACGTCCGGACCGCCGGGTTCGCGCATCAGGATCGCTCTCATCGGATGTACACCTCCAATGTTCGGTTTCGACTTGGCGCACCGGAGCGCCGGTGATACTGCTGATGTTCCGATCATGCACCCTCCCAGACTCGCTCTCAAGCCAAGGGGAGCGCGACCCCTTCGGCCGCCGAGAAGAGGTCCAAAGCTACGCCCTCAGCCCGGCCTGTGAGGTTGCCTGGATTGACGACGGTGAGCACAGCTATAAGCCGCACGAGCGGTCGGGCCGTATTTGGGAAGATAATCTGCGGTTGGTGGTTGAGCGAGTGTCCGCTTTCGTCGCGACGCTGTGATGCGCGATGACGGTTCGCCACGCGTTCACTACAATCACTGTTAGGCAAGTCGACAAGGATCAGGCCCATGCAGATCGAACACTGGCATAGCGAGCGCGACGGCCCGCTCAGCGAGGCGGCCATGCGGCGTAAACTCGAGGCGCGTGGATATAGCGTCAGCCGCTACGAGTATGCGCCGGGTGCCTACGTCCCCGCGCATGACCACGGCGTCGATAAGATCGATGGTATCTTGGCGGGGCGCTTTCGGATCACCATGTCCGGCCAGGAGGTTGTCCTTGAGGCAGGCGATCTGGTCATCGTGCCTAAGCACGTTATGTATACCGCCGAGGTCGTTGGAGACGAGCCCGTCGTCAGCCTGGACGCAATGCGAAACCGCTAAGGCGTTTTTGCAATCGGGTCGTCACGGTCCCGTCGACGCGGTCGGCGTGGCGATCGATCCATGGCGGCTAGTCTCCGATCCTGGCCGGCGAGCGACTCGCCCGACGCCGAGACTGCCGCGTCAAAGTCCGCCCGCCGGGAAGTGAATCATCAGGTATGACGCCGACACCGCCATCTCCGTTGGAAATCCTGAGCCGCGTCTTCGGTTACCAACGCTTTCGTGGTGCCCAACAACGGATTGTTGAGCGCGTCTGTGCCGGCGGCGACGCTTTGGTACTCATGCCTACCGGCGGCGGCAAGTCGCTGTGCTACCAGATCCCCGCGCTGATCCGTCCTGGCACGGGCATCGTGGTATCACCATTGATCGCGCTGATGCAGGACCAGGTGGATGCATTGCGCCAGCTCGGCGTGCGCGCGGCCTTTTTGAACTCGTCGTTGCCGCTGGAGGAACAGGGGCATGTGGAGCGGGCGCTGCTCGCCGACGAGCTGGACCTGCTGTATGTGGCTCCGGAGCGGCTGCTGACCGAGCGCTTTCAGATCCTGCTGGATCGCATCACCCTGGCGTTGTTTGCCATCGACGAGGCCCATTGCGTGTCGCAATGGGGTCACGACTTCCGACCCGAGTATATCCAGCTCAACCGGCTGCACGAGCGCTGGCCGGATATCCCGCGTATCGCGCTCACCGCCACTGCCGACGCGCCGACCCGCAACGAGATCATCACCCGGCTCGACCTCGGTCGAGCCGAGCAATTCGTTTCCAGCTTCGACCGGCCCAACATCCGTTATCGAATCGTCGAGAAGTCACAACCGCGCCGACAGTTGCTGGATTTCCTGCGGGATGAGCACGCGGACGACGCCGGGATCGTCTACTGCCTGTCCCGGCGCAAGGTCGAGGACACGTCCGAGTTCCTGAAGGGGCAGGGCTTCAACGCGCTGCCCTATCATGCCGGCCTGCCGGCGGATCAGCGTCGCGCGCATCAAGCAGAGTTCCTGCGCGGCGAGGGCGTGATCATCGTTGCCACGATTGCCTTCGGTATGGGTATCGACAAACCGGATGTTCGCTTTGTTGCGCACATGGACCTGCCGAAGAGTGTTGAGGCCTACTATCAGGAGACTGGCCGCGCCGGTCGCGACGGGTTGCCCGCGGACGCCTGGCTCGCCTACGGCTTGGGCGATGTGGTCACGTTGCGTCGTATCATCGAGGACTCCGAGGCGGAAGAGCGCTTCATCCGCGTCGAGTTGCACAAGCTGAACGCCTTGGTGGGTCTGTGTGAGAGCACTGAATGTCGCCGTCGGGTCATGCTCAACTATTTCGGCGAGGCGCTGCCGGAACCCTGCGGGAACTGTGATACCTGTCTGACGCCGGTGCAGACTTGGGACGGCACCACCGCGGCGCAGAAGGCTCTGTCCTGTATCTATCGTACCGATCAGCGTTTCGGTGTCACGTATCTCACCGATGTGCTCCTGGGCAAGGACCTGGAGCGCATCCGCCGCTTCGGCCACGACCGGATCAGCACCTTTGGGATCGGTAAGGAGTTGAGCGTCGAACAATGGAAATCGGTCTATCGCCAGCTGGTGGCGGCGGGGCTGGTTGCCGTAGACGTTGAGGGTCACGGCGGGCTGAAGCTCACCGAGCAAAGCCGCCCGGTGTTGCGCGGCGAGCAAAGGGTTCGTCTGCGCCAGGATCCCGACCGCACCCGCAGAAGGACCAGCGCGCGAACCAGTCCGGTTGCGGCTCCTTCCGATCCGGAGGCGCATGCCCTCTGGGAAGCCCTGCGCGAACGCCGCCGCGAGCTGGCCGTCGAACAGAATGTACCGCCCTATGTCGTGTTCGGGGACGTGACACTACGCGAGATGGTTGCGTACCGCCCACGCAACCGCGCCGAATTACAATGCCTCAGCGGTGTGGGCGCGGTCAAGTTGGATCGCTACGCTGAGGATTTCTTGGCCGTGTTGGCGCAGCACGAAGCCGAGCATGGCAGGCCCGAACGACTACCCCCGCTCCCGGACGCGCCGCTGCGTCAGTCGCCGACACCGCGGAGCGATGCGCGCGATATCGGTCTAACGAATACCATTCGCGAGACACTCGAACTGTTCCGTTCTGGCTTGGCGGTCGATGACATCGCCAAGCGCCGCGATATCAAGCCGACCACCGTATGGACCCATCTCGCCCGTTGCATCGAAGAGGGGGAAATTGCGCTACCAGATGCCGTGCAGCTCAGCGATAAGGAAATAGAGGCCATTGAATTTGCCTTCGAGCAACTCGCACCGGATGCGCCGATGGCGCTCAAGCCGGTGTTCGATGCATTGCAAGGCAACTATGATTACGGAGTACTACGCTGTGTGCGGGCAGGGATGGGAGCCGGGTGACGGTCCGGACCGGCGCCTCGCGCAGCCGCAGCCGGCGCATGATGCTACGGATGTTTGATCAGCGTTTCCTGCCCGGTACTATCGCGGTGAGAGATGCTGAAACCCGAATCGTGTAGATTTGCCCGCAGCTCGGCCGTATAGCCTTGGTCTTGCCAAGTAAGCCAGAGTTGGTGGGCTTCCGTTTCATGGATCCTGAGTTCACCGTCGAACGCCGGCGAACTATTACGCAGCGCGATCATCTCCAGCTGAGCTCTGACGACGGGCCATTTCAGTCGCTCCTGGATGTCTTCGTTACCCAGATTGGTCCGATTGATCTCCTTGTGGCCCGCGGCACCGCCATTGTCTGCGGCGACGTAGTCGTTTGCGCCCGCGAATAGATCCAAATACCAGATCTGCGGGATGCCGGGCATGAACAACTGGATGGATCGCGCCAGCAGCAGTTTCTGGTCGTCCTCTCCCAGGGCGCTGTAGAAGGTGGCATTGACCTGGTAGTAGGCGATCATTTTGCCGTCGGCCCCATACAGGTTCTTGACCCGCCCGCCGCGAGCGATGATCCGGTCCATCACGGCCTCGATCTGTTCGTCATCGAGTAGACCCGGGCGTGACTCGCCATTGATTTCGCTCCGGCGCAGGTCCAAGACCGGGATGCCGTCGTGGCAACCGAGCATATTGATGGTCTCGAGCTGCTTTTCCCGCACTTCCGCAATCCAATGCAATAGGTGTGCGTTGGTGCCCCGATCGAGCGCATCGAGCACCAGACCGGGTAGGAAGAAGTCATAGATCGGGTAGCCCTCGCCCGCGACCTCCTCGTGCAGTCCCTTACCGTACTCGGCATGTACTTCCGGGAAGATGATCAGATCGTATTTCTTGGCGATGCCTTTCAGTCTTTCCAGATACTCCCAGGTGCCAGGCGTATTAAAGAAATTGGCCTGGCCGGGCTCTTTGTGCAGGTACGCGAAGGCGTCAAGGCGGATGACTCGCGCGCCGTAATCTCTCAGCTGCGCCAGTGTCTGGTCGTAGAACTCCCAGACTTTCTCCGAGCGTGCGTTGAGGTCCATCTGCCCCAGGTAGTCTCGCTTGCGCTTAATCACCGAACGGATCTCATCCTTGAGGTAAGCGTGTCCGTCGAGGTAGGTCTGGTCGATGTCGGCCCCGGTTTTGATGCTCTCGTTGACCATGGACGCGATTTCCGCGGCAGTCTCCTGGGTTAACCCGTCAATGCCGTCGAAATCTTGCGGCGTGACGGGCCGATAGCTGATCTGCTGATAGAAGGTGTTCCAATAGGGGCGTTCGGAACCGTCCGGGAAACCGACCTTCAGGATCGGCAGGCCCGGCTTGCGCATGAAGAGCTTTTCCAGGTGCTCCTCGTGCGGTATGACGCACCCGTCGTCGCCCATGCTGCCGTGGCCTTGCCAAAAAGCATTCCAGTCGACGAAGAAGTCTTTGTATTCCGACGCCTCGCCATGCTGCAACAGGTCTCGGAATTGTGGCGATGCGACGGAAAGATGATTCAGAATTAGATCGAACTTGAACATGACGCCGAGAGCGTTCAAATCGTCCAGGTCCTGCGTGGAGACGAGTACGTCATTGAGGCCGTAGTCGATCACGGAGAAGCCGCGATCGAGGTCACTGTTGAAGAAGGTCGGCAGGATGTAAAGCAGCGAAAACGTACCTTCCAGTTCTGGCCGCTTGAGCATTGCGACCAGGTCTGACAATTTGCCACCGATGCTATCCGGGTATGCATTCAGCATGACCCCACTCGGCAGCGATTGCTTGGTCGGCTGGGGCTTGATGTGCATGGCAAGCTCTCTTAATTGGTGGTTTCTTGCGTCAGTAACGTCAGGCGACTCGACCCTAGTGGAGTTGATCCGACGTTGCCAGGTCGAGATCAGTGGAGTTTGACATATCTCAATGCCGGATTGCCGCTCGTTTTTCGTCCGGTCGCGCCGCTGTGTCACGCTTAAGGCGCGTCGACCTTCGCGATGCTTCGCTTCGACAAGACCGGACGCGCTCGCCAAGGTGGTGCGCGTGAGGCTGCGGTGCCGATATTCCCGGTCCACGGATGAATGGACCGGCGTCGACACTGACCGATACACCGACAGTCGATACACAAAACTCCAAGTGCGCGGACTCAGCCGCCGATCTCGCCGCCGTCATCCTTAGTGATAACGACCACCGATGGGCGCGGCGGCATATCGTCCTTGAAGTCTGGCCAGCGCGTCGCGGGGTCTTCGAATGTTGATTGGCGCTCGAAGCCCGGATAGTCCTCGATGCCGTCGGTGGCGGGATGCTGTACTGCAACGAACAGCGTCTTACCGTCCGGCGTAAAGCGCGGACCGCACAATTCGCCGCCCACGGGACCTCGGAAGAACATCTTTCCGGTGCCTCGGCGGCCGGCCTCGGTCTCCAGCGCCCAGATGCCATCGGCGCCGCCGGATGCCTTGTTCCAATTCTTGCCTTGATCGGTGGCGACCCAGAGTCGCCCACTCGGGTCGACGGCACAATTGTCCGGGCAGGCGAACCAGCCATTGGCTCTTGTGGCCGGATTCCACAGGGCTGCGACGGCTCCGTCCGCCGGGTTGCCGGCCTTGATTAGAACCTCCCAGCGTCCCGTTTCAGCCGCGTGGTCGCCGTCGGTGGGGGTCAACTCAACTACGTGACCCCAGAGATTGGCGTTGCGCGGATTGGCTCCATCGGCGCCTGGGTTGTCGTCAACGCCTCGCTTGCTGTTGTTGGTGAGCATGACGTAGACCTTGCCATTGACCGGATTCGGCTCGACGTCCTCGGGCCGGTCCATGGGCGTGGCGCCCAGCAGGGTGGCGGCGCGACGGGTCTCGATCAATACGTCCGCTTGGCTCAGAAAACCCTGTTCGGCCGTCAGCGGTCCCTGCCCATGCACGAGCGCCAGCCAGGTCACCGAGCCGTCCTCGGAAAAGCGAGCGACATACAGCGTGCCCTCGTCGAGCAAATCCCTGTTGGCGGCACGATCCGTTTCATGGACCCGGTTCGCGGTGACGAACTTGTACAGGAACTCAAAACGTTGGTCGTCGCCGGAGTAAATGACCAGCCGGCCGTCCCGGTTCAGGATGCTTTCCGCGCCCTCGTGTTTCAAGCGGCCGAGCGCGGTGCGCTTGATCGGCGTTGAGGTCGGGTCAAACGGGTCCACTTCGACGATCCAGCCGAAGCGGTTGGCCTCGTTCGGCTCGGCGTTGATGTCGAAGCGCTTGTGAAATCGTCCCCAGGCATACCGCCCGCCAGGGACGCCGTAGCGTGCGAAATTGGTCTGTTCTGGATGACCCTCGATCGCGCCGTTAAAGTAGAAGTTGAAGTTCTCCTCGGCCATCAGGTAGGTACTCCAGGGCGTGATGCCACCGGCGCAGTTGTTGATGGTGCCGATGACCTGGTTACCGCTCGGATCCTCCGATGTTTTGAGCCGATCATGACCGGCCGCGGGGCCGGATAGCATCATCGGGGTGTCCAGCGCCGTGATCCGGCGCGCATAGCGACTGTTCGGCACCAGGGTCCAGGCCCCGTGGTCCTTCTTGATCTCGATGATGGAGCCGCCGTTGCAGGCCATCTCGACTTCAGCGACCTCCTTAGTTGCGCCGGTAAGAGCCTCGTCGTACTGGCCGAGTCCCGGAAACATCACCTCTTCGTCGGTGTATTCGTGGTTGATGCAGAGCAGACCGTGCTCGGCGCTGTCGGAGCCTAAGGGTAGCGGGATGTAGCCGATGAAGTCGTTGTTGTAGCCGAACTGTTGCGACTGGGCCGCAGCGCTCTGAAGCCGCGGATCGAACTCCAGCGCGCCGGCCTCGACCTTGTCGCCCCAACGGATCAGCACCTCGGCGCTGTAACCGGGCGCGACATGGTGCGTCTCGTCGACGCCATGCTCGATCTCAGTGAAACGGAAGCCGTTGAGACGGCCAGCTTGGTCACCGGCATCGGGGACGGACGCATCGGATTCGTCCTCGGCAGCGAGCAACGCCAGCGGCGACGTGGCGAGTGCGCCGACGCCGAGTGCTCCCTTCAGCAATGCACGGCGGCTGAAGCGGGAATTGATCAGGTCTCCGAGGGTTGGTTCGGTGGAGGGATTGACGGGTATATCCTCCAGCGCCTCGAAGAACTGGGAACGGTTGGAGTAATGGTCGTCGATTCGGCTCATCTATCTGATCCTCCGCAACGCGCTGTGGCTGGGGTCGGTGGTTTAGCCTCAGCAATGATAAGGTAGCCGCAGAATGTGACGGTTCGTTTGCACCCGCGCAATAAGCCGGCTCAGCCGGTCGTGGCCGATCATCGCCTTATCCGCAACCTGATCTCGGCCCTCCGCATCCCGAACTCGGGACAGCGAAGATCGGCACTGGCAGCGGCCGGCCAAGGGTCTGAAAGGGCTTGGAACGAAATGCCGCGTATCATGTCGATTGAGTGGTGGCCGCGATCCACAGGCAGGTCACACACAAGCGCTCGTGACGGGTTGCCCAGTAGCCACGTGGAACCGGTTCCCGGCGACTGTCATGGTCGCCTCCGCGTGATCCGTTTCCGCGTCTATCCTGAGTGTTGCACTTTGATTTTGTTGCGCGGGCAGGCACATCAGAATCGCACCAGCCTTCGTGTAGCTCAGGATTTAGCAATGCCGCCGATCGTCGTCCCGCGTTTTTTCGTCCCGGTGCTGTGCGCCATCGTGCTGATGCCGGTTTCGTTGTTCGCCCGGTCAGCTCCGCCCGACGCACCCACACCAGTGATCGTCGCCGAGGCGCAGGTCGCGTCGGTGGCCGAACGCATCGAGGCGCTCGGTACGCTGCGGGCCAATGAGTCGGTGTCGATCACGTCCAATGTCACCGAGACGATCTCGGTCGTGCACTTCGACGACGGTCAGCGGGTGGACGAAGGCGCGCTGCTGGTGGAGATGACCAGTGCCGAGGAGAGCGCGCTGCTGGAAGAGGCCCAGGCGCGGGTGGCGGAGGCCGAGCGGCAATACAATCGGGTGCGCTCGCTGGCCGATCAGCGTTCGGCTTCGGAGTCGCTGTTGGACGAGCGCAAGCGCGATCTGGACACGGCCCGCGCGAATCTGGTCGCGCTGGAGTCGCGGCTGGCGGACCGTGTGGTGCAGGCGCCGTTCGACGGCGTCGTGGGACTGCGCAACATCAGCCGCGGCGCGCTGGTGGAGCCTGGCGATCTGATTACGACCCTGGACGACGATAGCGTGATGAAGCTCGACTTCACGGTGCCGAGCGTCTATCTGGCGGATCTGGAGCCGGGGTTGCGTATCGAGGCCCGCGCCCGTCCTTACGGCGAACGGTTGTTTGACGGCGTGGTGCGGGGCATCGACAGTCGCATCGATCCGGTGACCCGCTCGGTCCAGGTGCGCGCGATATTGCCAAATCCGGCGCGCGCGCTGCGTCCGGGCCTGCTGATGCGCGTCGAACTGATGCTGGATCAGCGCGATGCCCTGGTCGTGCCCGAGGCCGCACTGCTGCACCTGAGTGACCAGCACTTCGTGTTGCTACTTGTGGCCGGCGATGACGGGTTGACCGTCGCGCGCCGCGAGGTCGAGATCGGCACACGCCAGCCGGGTCTGGTGGAGATTCGCGCCGGACTGGAGCTTGGTGATCGCGTTGTCACCGAAGGCCAGGACAAGGCCCGACCTGGTGCGCCGGTCGAGGTGCTCGCCGTCGATGACGGTAGTCTAAGCCTTGGCGAGATCGTCGAGAGCCGCCCGTGAGCCCAAGTCCTGACGCTTCAACCAAACCTCGACGTTCCGTTCCGTTGCGGTACGAGTTCTTGTCCCCGGCCTGCAGTCGCGCATCGAGTGCGGGTCAACCGCAAGTTGCGCGGCGATGATCCTCTCCGACCTTTCCGTCACCCGCCCGGTCCTGGCGACCGTACTGTCGCTGCTGCTGGTCGCCTTTGGTCTGGTCGCTTTTGACCGACTGCCCTTGCGCGAGTACCCGGATATCGATCCGCCAGTGGTTTCCATCGAGACCGTGTACCCCGGCGCCGCGGCCAATGTGGTCGAGACCCGCATCACGCAGTTGATCGAAGACCGCATCGCCGGTGTTGAGGGCATACGCAGTGTCGAGTCTTCGAGCCAGGACGGGCGCTCCGAGATCACGGTGCAGTTCGACATCGATCGCGATATCGACGGCGCCGCCAACGACATCCGCGACCGTGTCTCCGGCATCCTGGATCAGCTTCCGGTCGAGGCGGAGCCGCCGGACATCCAGAAGGTGGATAGCAACGAAGACGTGATCATGTGGCTCAATCTCGTGGGCAACGACATGACCGTGCCGGAGCTGACAGACTATGCCCGCCGCTATCTGGTGGATCGGTTCTCGGTGCTGGACGGCGTTGCGCGGGTGCGGGTCGGCGGTAACCAGACCTATGCGATGCGGGTCTGGATCGACCGTAGCGCGCTCGCCGCCCGTGGCCTGACGGTGGCCGATGTCGAGGACGCGTTGCGCGCCGAGAACCTGGAATTACCCGCCGGTAGCGTCGAGTCCGTCGATCGGCAGTTCACGGTGCGCCTCGACCGCAGCTTCCGCGATGCCGCGGATTTCGCCGAGCTGGTACTAGCTCAGGGCACCGATGGCTATCTGGTTCGGCTTGGCGATGTGGCGCGGGTCGAGCGCGGCACCGAGGAGGACCGGACCTTTTTCCGCGGCAACGGCGTGCCGATGGTCGGCATCGGCATCATCAAGCAGTCCACCGCCAATACCATCGCCGTCGCCGATGCGGCCAAGGCCGAGATGGCCCGTATCAATCCCGCGCTACCCGAGGGAATGGAGATCAAACAGAGCTACGACACCTCGGTGTTCGTCAAGGGCGCGATCCGCGAGGTCTACAAGACCTTGGGGATCGCTATCGGCCTGGTGGTGCTGGTGATCTTCCTGTTCCTGGGCTCCGTACGCGCAATGCTCGTGCCTGCTGTGACGGTGCCCGTGTCTCTGGTGGCGACCTTCACGGTGCTGTACGCACTCGGTTTTTCGATCAACATCCTGACCCTGCTGGCGCTGGTGCTGGCCATCGGTCTGGTCGTGGACGACGCCATCGTCGTGTTGGAGAACATCCACCGGCGCATGGAGCAGTATGGCGAGACACGTCTGGTGGCCGCCTATCGCGGCACCCGCCAGGTGGGTTTCGCGGTGGTCGCGACCACGGTGGTGCTGGTGGCGGTGTTCGTGCCGATCGCGTTTCTTCAGGGCGATGTCGGCCGGCTGTTCTCGGAGTTTGCGCTGACCATGGCCGCGGCGGTGACCTTCTCGACCTTCGTCGCACTGTCCCTGTCGCCGATGCTCGCCTCGCAGATCCTGCCGCAGGCGCACGGGCAGACCAACGAGCAAACTGGCCGCCGGCGGAGCCTGAGCGCCGGGGTGGACTGGCTCTTTGAACGCGTGCGTCGTGGCTACGGCGCCTTGCTGCGTCTGCTGCTGCGGCAAAAATGGCTCGTATTGGTCGCCTTCGTCGGCACCATCGCAGGTGCGATCTGGCTGTTCGGACAGGTGCCCCAGGAATATGCCCCGAAGGAAGACCGCGGCGCCTTCTTCGTGCTCGTCAATGGCCCGGAAGGCGCGTCCTACAGCTACATGGAAGAGTACATGGACGAGATCGAGCGCCGTCTGATGCCCTATGCCGAGTCCGGCGAGGCCATTCGCGTACTCGTGCGCACGCCGCGCGGATTCGGCGGTGGCGCCGCCTTCAACACCGGCATCGTCATCCTGGTGCTGAACGACTTCGCCGTCAGGCGCTCCGGCTGGGTCATCATGGACGAGATTCGCGCTAAGCTGGGCGGCTTGCCGGGTGTCAAGGCCTTCCCGGTCATGCGCCAGGGCGTCGGTGCACGCATCGCCAAGCCCGTGCAGTTCGTCATCGGCGGCGGCAGCTACGAAGACCTGGCCCAGTGGCGCGATACGCTGGTCAAGGCCATCGAGGCCGACAACCCAGGACTGGTCGGCCTGGACTGGGACTATAAGGAGACCAAACCCCAACTTCGGGTGCAGATCGACTACGATCGAGCCGCCGACCTGGGCGTGACCGTCGGCAGCGTCGGGCGCACGCTCGAGACCATGCTCGGCTCGCGCAAGGTCACGACCTATATCGACGAGGGCGAGGAATACGACGTCATCCTGGAAGGCGAACGCGACAGCCAGCGGACACCCGGCAGCCTGGCCAATCTGTATGTGCGCTCCGAGCGCAGTGGCGAGCTGATCCCGCTGTCCAATCTGGTCAGCATCACCGAGCAGGCCGACTCCCAAAGCCTGAACCGCTACAACCGCGTCCGCGCTATCACGCTTGAAGCCAACCTTGCCGACGATTTGGCGCTGGGTGATGCGCTGAGCTATCTGGAGGCCAAGGTCCGCGAGCTGCTACCCGAGCAGGCGCAGATTGACTACAAGGGCCAGAGCCGGGACTTCCGCGACAGCGCCGAGGGCATCCTGTTCGTGTTCGTGCTGGGCCTGGTGGTCGTGTTCCTGGTGCTAGCCGCCCAGTTCGAGAGCTGGGTGCATCCATTCCTGATCATGCTGACGGTGCCGCTAGCCATGGCCGGCGCGCTCTTGGGCCTCTGGTGGACAGGCCAGACCCTGAACATCTACAGCCAGATCGGGCTGATCATGTTGGTGGGTCTGTCGGCCAAGAACGGCATTCTGATCGTCGAATTCGCCAATCAGCTCCGCGATCAGGGAAGGGATTTCCGCGACGCGCTGATGGAAGCCGCCGACGTGCGTCTCCGCCCGATCGTCATGACCGGCATCACGACGGCCGCGGGCTCCCTGCCGCTGCTGCTCAGCTCCGGTGCCGGAGCCGAGACCCGTGCAGTGATCGGCACCGTCATCCTTTCCGGCGTGCTTGCGGCCACCGTATTCACGCTGTTCGTCGTGCCTGTCGCTTACGACCTGCTGGCCAAGCGCACCGGCTCGCCGGGGGACGTGCTGCGACGGTTGCAGCGCGAGCAGACCGCCTCGTCCGGATCGGCCCTGACTCGCGATTGACGGCGCGCTGTGCGTTCCATTCGATCGACCGCGATACCGAACAGGTGCGACAGCATCATCTTCTGCCTGCTGTCCTCCCGCACATACAGCGTCTGACTGGCGCACGCGATACTCGGCCCATTGGCCTCGACGATGGCGCAACCGCGATAGAGCACGTCCTGCTTGACCTCGAGCCAGCCGGCGTCTTAAGAGTCGCAGCAGCCCGATCAGCAACTCGGCGAGCAAACCCTAACTTGCACGCATGCCGACGACTCAGGCAGAACCTG
>JBATTL010000376.1:0-13104 GCA_049670525.1 Thiohalocapsa sp.
CACAGGGACGGTAGCGCGCTGCCGACGGAACTGCACATGGCGCCCATCAGTGAAAATCAGCGCCCCGAGGGCGCGGTGCTGGTCTTGCGGGATTTAAGCGAGCGCCGCCAGGTCGAGGCCAAACTCAATCGCACGAGCGACGAGCTACGCCAGTCCCACCGCGAACTCAAACAGGCGCAGATGCAGTTGATCCAGGCCGCGAAGCTCGAGTCCGTCGGTCGCTTAGCCGCTGGCGTCGCCCACGAAGTCAAGAATCCCCTCGCCATCGTGCAGCTGGGGCTCGACTACTTGGAGCCGGCACTGGCGGATGACCCTGTCGCGTCCGAAGTACGCAGGGACATGCTGCATGCGGTGTCCCGCGCCGACACCGTCGTCCGCGGTCTCCTCGATTTCTCCCGGGAACGCGCGCTCGACCTGGCGCCCAAGGCCATCAACGACATATTGCGGCAATCACTAAAGCTGGTTCGTCACGAGCTTACCCAGCGCAACATCGAGCTGGAGACCGCGCTGGCCGACAGTCTGCCCACCCGGCGCTACGACACAGACAAGATGCAGCAGGTGTTCCTCAATCTATTCATGAATGCAATGCACGCAATGGAGCGCGATGGCACCCTGCGTGTTGCGAGCAAGCTGGTGCTCATCGACGACGAGGAACTTCGCACGCACGCCAGGGAAGCAGGTTTTCTTGCTGGCGACAAAGCAATCCGGGTTGTCATCGAGGACACCGGACCGGGTATCAAGCAGGAGGACTTAGGACGCCTGTTCGACCCCTATTTCACAACCAAACGTCAAGGCGAAGGCACCGGGCTGGGATTGTCGGTCACCCGCAACATCGTTACCCTACATCAGGGCAGCATCGACTTGGAAAACCGCAGTGGGGGCGGCGCACGTGCCGTTCTGCTGTTTCGACAGGACGAAGATGACAGTGGCTACGAAGAAGATTCTGTTGATCGATGATGAGGCAGCACTGACCCGCATCATGCGGCTCAATCTCGAACAGACCGGCCGCTTCGAGGTTCGCGAGGAGAATCGAGGGTCAAATGCTGTCGCCGCAGCGCGTGAATTTCAGCCGGATCTGATCTTTCTCGACGTCATGATGCCTGACATGGACGGCGACGAGATCGCCGAACAATTGGATGGAGACCCGGAGCTCCGCTACATCAAGTACGTCTTTCTAACCGCAATCGTCACTAAGAGCGAGACGGGCGACGGCGCCGCCGAAATCTCCGGCAAGACCTTCTTGGCGAAGCCCGTCAAGCGCGACGAGTTGCTGGCCGTCGTTGATGAATTGATCGGCGACGGAGCGCCATCCTCGACCATGGATCGAACGCCCCGCACAGGCTGATCCTGTTTTTCGCATCCCCCAACCGTGCTATCGTCGTGGCTGTTTTCGGCGCTGACAGCACGGCGCTCAGCGCTGCGCCCATGATCGCGCCGGGAGCAATCCACCGACCTCAGAACCGGGGCATGCCCTAGGCTAGTCCTGGAACAGAAGAAAACTGAAATTAGGAGCGACTCTGAATGATCGACAGGCAACGACTTCTCACTCTTGCCTCTGCTGCCGCTTTGAGCCTCGCATTGGGGCAAGCGACGGCGCAAACTTCCGCACCCTCGGAGAAAGCCGCTGCGCCGCCGGCACCCGTTGACGCACCACCGACAGCCGAGTCCGCGATGCCGGCCACCAGCGCCGATGCCATGCGCGAGAAGATGGAAAAGCGTCACGCCGAGGCGATGATCGAACGCGACAAGCGCTATGCCGATCTGCGCCAGCGTGCAGCCGAGGTGGGTTTGGAGCTGCCGGAGGCGCCACCATGGACGCAGCCAGGGATGCCCGAGGGAATGCCTCAAGGTATGCCCGAGCAAATGATGACGCCGCCAGCGCCGATGACAGCCGAAGACATGCAGGCTATGCGCGAGAAGCGCTGGGAGGAAATGCGTGCGCGCGCCGCCGAGCGGGGTATGGAATTTCCGGAGACAGCACCTTGGGAGGCTGCCGAAAAGCGACGCAAGGAAATGCTGGAGCGCTACGAAGAATACCGCGCGACCATCGAGGCCATGACCGATGAACAAAAAGAGGCCGTTTCGGCGTTGTTCGGCAGCGCGCGCGCGTCAATGCCATATCCGATGCCCAGCTACGGGGCTCCCTGTGGTCCCCACGGCGGCCCCCATCGCAGTGATTGCTTGTGGGGTTTCGGCGCGGGTCCCGGTATGGATCAGCGGTTCCCCGGAATGGTACCGGGCAGGGGTCCCAGCATGCGACCAGCAATAACTCCGGAGCCGCCGGCACCCGCCATCGCACCCGAGCCGGCGGGCTGAACCTGGTCCGAGGCACTCCCAAGCCAAGGGCTTGGCGCAATTCGGCGGCACGGCGCAAAAGCCGTGTCGCCGGCCAGACCATGGCTCCATTCGCGTCTGCCCACGCCATTGCGAGGTCTCGGATTGCGGATGATGAGGGCAACAACCATAAGGAACTCAGTCGCTGCCAGCGGCACCAAGCGGCCCGGGCAAACTGGTGTCGAACGCGGCCGCCGATCACATTGGCGCGCGCCACGAGGAGGAGGAGATGAACTTGATACGTAACCTGCTTGCGATCGTCGGTGTCCTTGCGCTAGCGGCACTGCTGATCGGCGCCGTGACCATCGGCCCGAAGGTGGCCCAATTCGATCCTGGTTTCACGAAGGCCTATTCCGAGTTTGCGGGCAAATTGTTGGAGACGGGGGACCCCGGAGTGGCCATGATGTGGTCAGTCCCGGTCGATGATGGCTTGAGTACCGAAGATGTCGTGGAGTCGCTGAAGAGCCTCGCCACGTCGAGGAACATGCTATTTGTCGGCGAGTCCCCTTTCTACAAACAGGTGGAGGCGATCACAGGCGAGAAATACCGCTATGTCAACTTCCTGTCGTTTTGCGACGCACAAGTTGGCAAGAGCATGCTCGAATATCGAGATCAGTACAGCGGGTTCATGCCCTGCCGCATCGCGCTCGTCGAAGACCGCGAAGGCGGACTGTCGCTCTATTCAATGAACCTGGATCTCATGATCCACGGTGGCCGACCTCTGCCGCCGGACCTGAAGCGAGAAGCGATGCGCGTGCGCGACACGCTGCGTGAGATTATGCAGGGCGCCGCCGCAGGCGAGTTCTGACTGGCGGTTTCGCTGGAATGTGACTCAGGGCCGCGGTGGCAATTCCAGCCATTGCGCCACATGCGCCTGTGCGTCATCCAACCCCGTCCGGTTCGTTGCCGAAAATGCCTGGACGTTGATTGGTGCGCCTTCACCATCGACCTCACGTGTGATCTGGGAAAGCGTCCGCTGCACCGCGGACCGGCTGAGTTTGTCCGCCTTGGTCAGGAGCAGCAACATCGGGCGTTGTGCCGCCACTCCCCACTCGATCATTTGCCGATCAAACGTCGTGAGCGGATGACGAATGTCCATCACGATCACCACACCGCGCAAACACTGGCGCTGCTCAAGGTAGCGGCCCATCAGTGCCTGCCAATTGGCCTTGAGCGCCTGGGAGACGCGGGCGAATCCGTAACCCGGAAGATCCACCAGACGGCGGTCGTCGTCGAGACGAAAAAACACGAGCTGTTGGGTCCTTCCCGGCGTCTTGCTAGTGCGTGCGAGCCGATTCTGATGACAAATGGTGTTGATTACACTGGATTTTCCTGCATTCGAGCGCCCGGCAAACGCTACTTCGAAGCCCTCGTCATCCGGCGTACCAGGCAGACCAACGGCCGCGGTTAGGAATCGGGCCCGTTGGAAATCTGGGCGCATCCCACCGCCGGCGGAAAACACGTCACCCACAGGCGCCGGCTTGAATGCTTTAGCCATGCAGGTAGCTCCAACGCGGAGCAGTCCGGCGATGCAAGCGGGGCTCGGACAGCACATGGTCCGTAGAATCGATGCGGGCAGACGCGCGGGGCGGGTCCAGAACGATATTCGTCTCTGCTGGAAACGGTTTGAGAACCTGTATCTGTCGGACAGTGCACAAAGCAGCGTTGCTCAATCCGGATCCGTGCGCGTCCAATGGCCTGAACGGCCACCGGCTTTTTCCCGCAGTCGGACTCCATTGATCTCCATCCCTCGATCCACGGCCTTGCACATGTCGTAAATCGTCAACAGTGCGACCTGCACGGCGCACAACGCCTCCATCTCGACACCCGTCTGTCCACGGGTCGCTACGGTCGCCGCGCAACGCACGGCCGATGCCGCTGTATCGGCTTTCAACTCCACATCGATCCGGGTCAGCGTCAGAGGATGGCACAGCGGGACCAGATCAGCGGTGTGCTTGGCACCCATGATTGCCGCAATGCGCGCGATACCCAGAACGTCGCCCTTGGCGTGGCTGCGGTTGTCGATCATCGTCAGCGTCTGTGGCAGCATCCGGATCAGCCCCTCCGCCACCGCCAGTCGGTGCGTGACGTTCTTGCCCCCGACGTCGACCATATGGGCATCACCGGTTTCGTTGAAGTGTGTCAGTTCTGACATGCGGGGGCCTATGGAGTGGAGTTCTTTCCCAGGGCGCAAGCGTTGCGTCTCATAGCGCAACCTCTTTGCGCAAACGCACCGCCGTCTCGATGGCATCGTAATCCCGGAGACCTCCTCTGTAGACATGAGGACCGTCGTCCAGACGCCGACGAAAGCGCCGGTAGGGCCAGAGGTACTGCTCCGGGCAGACGGCAATACACTGCTCAATGCCGCGGTTCAGGGCCGTGGCGGCGATGACGTCATCGTCGCTATCGATGCCGTCGGGCGCCGGTAGACAATGGATCCTGAAGCCGGCTGCGCGCGGCAGTCTTTCCGCGAACATGAAAATCACCCTGGCATCGCTCTTACGCGCCAGGCGGTTAACCAGCACCATGGTCCAGGCCGGTATGCCGAACAACGGCGCGAAGGCGGCCCCTTTGTCCGCTCGTGGCTCCTGGTCGGGCAAAATCCCCGCGTATTCGCCGTTCCCGAGGCCCTGCACTAGCGCGCGAATACCCCGGGCGGTGATCGGCGCCAGCGTTGCGCCGCCACGTCGACGGGCATCGACGATCAGATCATCGAGATATTTTTGCGGCTTGTAAAATATAGTGGTTGGTCCCTGGGCGACCAAGTGCATCCCGGCAAGCTCCCAAGCACCAAGGTGCGGAGAGAGCACGATCACACCCCTGCCATCGCTGCGCTCGAGTAGATCTGCGCCGGAGACCTCGCGGATCAGACCGAGCCCGTCCTCGGCCGGACGCAGCCAGAGGCGACCGATCTCCAGGTAGGTCTTGCCGAACTCACGCAAACACCGATTTCTCAGGCGGATCTTCTCACGCACACTCAGTCGCGGGAAACACAGCGAGACGTTGATCAGCGCATTGCGCCGCTGCCGGTTCGGAAAGAGAATCACCAGCCAGCCGACCAGCGTACCGGTCCCGTGCAGCACCCGCAACGGCAGCTTTGCAAGTATCCCCAAGAGCCCGAGGATGGCCCGCTCCTGTCGCGCAGTCGCGTCGTCCACGCGACGCTTAACCGGGACGGGCTTGTCAGTCATGTTTCCCACGGCGTGTGTGCTTGATTCGTGAGGCTGCTGCTAGACTACCCAGGCGTGGCCGCTCGTTGGCCCGCGGACCGCATGCAAACAAGCACGTAAAGGTACCACCAAGTGAGCGAACTGCTTCCAAAAAGTCTGACCCCACAAGAAGCCTTGGAGTTAATTGAAGAACATCCCCAGGCGGTCTTGGTCGATATCCGTTCGACCATGGAGTTTCTGTTCGTCGGCCACCCGAAGGGCGCGGTGCACGTACCCTGGATCGACGAACCTGACTGGACCGTAAATCCTGATTTTGTCAGGGAAATCCGGAAGCTACTGCTCGGCGGCGCCGTATGCACACCGGAGGGACCCTGCGCACCCGTGGTGCTGATCTGCCGCAGCGGCAAACGGTCTCTGGAGGCGGGAAAGGAATTGCTCAAGGAGAACTTCCGAAGTGTCTATCATGTGGACGAGGGATTTGAGGGCGATCTCGACGACGGACATCACCGCAGCACGATCGGCGGCTGGCGCTTCCACGGACTGCCCTGGGAGCAATGTTGACGCCTGCGCGGGCGGCCTAGGCAATTTCTGACAAATACACGATTTTTGGGCAATCGCCTAGGCTAACAATCAAATAGACCGAGCAAGCGCCGTCAAGCTCCGGCACCACCTGAGGGACGACGCAGCAGTGGATCGACGTTCACCTCACGTCCGTTGCGCGCGCAGGCTCCATCCGCCAGATCGGGCCTGCGCTCGACCAAGTCCTGCAGGCTGATGCCGTTCAGATAGCCGTAGATGCGGTCGCTGAGGTCCATCCATAGGTCATGAGTCAGACAAGGGCCAGACTCCTGGCAGTTACCGGCGCCAGCGCAGCGTGTGGTGTCGATGTGCTCGTCCACGGCGGAGATGACCTCCGCGACATAGATCGCGGAGGCCTCGCGCGCCAGATGATAGCCACCGCCGGGGCCGCGGACGCTGGCTACAAGCGCCCGCTTACGCAGTTTCGAGAACAACTGTTCCAAGTAGGACAGTGAGATGCCCTGCCGATCGGCGATGTCGGCCAGCGAAATTGGGCTCTGTCCCTGGTGGATTGCCAGGTCGAGAACCGCGGTGACCGCATAACGGCCTTTGGTAGTCAATCGCATCGTGCCTCCGAGCGCGTCACATTTCGACTCCGAATCCTACGATACCTGAGTTAGACCATCAATTTTTTGTGGCTAATCGCCTAATCGACCCCGGTCGGCACAGCGCAGCTGCACATCAACCGCGAGACTCGGGTGCCGCGACTTCCGGGGCGTTGACCTGGGCTGATGGCGCTTCCGCAGTATCCGGCATCACTGGGTCGATACCACAGCCGTCAAGATCGTCAAGGTGCTCGAAGTGGCGCGTGATGCCGTGTTCCTCCAACGCGCGGGACATCGCTTCCATGCGCCGATCCATGACGTGGATGTGATCGAGCATGCGGTTGATGGCGTTTGCGACCGGATCGGGCGCGTCGCGCACGGCGCCATAGGCATCGAAGCCGATGCGTTTGGCGGTGTCGGCACGCCGCTGCGTGGTAGCGTCGGCGCTGTTCTCGATAACGCGGCCCGGCACGCCGACAACAGTCCCGCCGGACGGCACCGCTTTCACGACGACCGCGTTGGAACCGATTCGTGCGCCGTCGCCGATCGAGATCGGTCCGAGCACCTTGGCACCGGCGCCAACGACCACATCGCGTCCGAGGGTCGGATGGCGCTTGCCCTTCTGCCAACTCGTGCCCCCCAAGGTGACACCGTGGTAAAGGGTACAATCATCACCGATGACGGCGGTCTCTCCGATCACTACGCCCATGCCGTGGTCGATGAAAAAACGCCGGCCGATTTGCGCAGCGGGATGAATCTCGATTCCGGTAAACAGTCGCGCGATATTGGAAACAACCCTTGCCGGCCATTTGTAACCGCCCAGCCACATGGCGTGGGTAACGCGATGCGTCACAACAGCGTGTAGACCTGGATAGGTGGTAAGGATCTCGAACGCATTGCGCGCGGCGGGATCGCGGTCGAACACGATGCTAATGTCTTCACGGAGCTTCTCGAACATGCTGCTCTCCCAAACCACGGTACTGCGGCGGTCGGATCAGTCTACCCTTGTCAACGCGAAAACGGCATGGCGCGGCGTCAGGCAGCGCCTATGCGCATTCCTGGACAACGCACGGATCCGGGCACCGGATCTAACGGCGGAAACGGTCCGGGTGCTTGCGCCCCTGTGCGGCGGACAACATGCCTCGAAGGATATTCAACTCCGTGCGGTCGGGTCTTGCGCGGTTGAAGAGGCGGCGCAGCCGGCGCTGGAGCTTCGACGACTGATCCGGATCGGCAAATCCGATTGCGGTCAGAGTCTGTGTGAGATGTCCGTAGAAGCCCTCCATTTCATCCGCGGTGGCGACATCCGACGATTTCCGCACCTCGGCATACGGCGCCTCGAACTTGCCGAAATTCAGCGCAGCGCGGCGCAATTCGTAGGAGAAAACCTGGGCAGCGGCAGCAATGTTCAGGGAGCTGAAAGTGGACACCGATGGGATATGCGCCAAATAGTGGCACGCGCCAAGCTCCTCGTTGGTCAACCCGGAGCTCTCACGACCGAACACCAGCGCAACATCGCCTTCGCGTGATTCATCCAGCAGCGTCCGGGCGCACTCCGGCGGGTCCAACTGAGGCCAGTGGACGTTCCGCAAGCGCGCGCTGGTGCCCACGACTAGCCGGCAGCCCGCGAGCGCTGCAGCCAACTCGTCGTGAACCAGCGCGGCGGACAGAAGATCATCGGCGCCAGAGGCACGGGCAACGGCGTCCGCATCCGGGAATCGACGAGGCCGCACCAGTTCCATGCGCGACAGGCCCATGTTCTTCATGGCCCGCGCGACGGCGCCGATATTGCCGCTGAGACTGGTCTCGACTAAAACGAACCGGATACGCTCAAGCGCGGGATCGGCGCTCTTCAAGGGATTGCCTAGAATTTGGCTCATGACTCGATTAGTTCTTCAGAAGATAAGCGCATTGTCAATCTTTCCCGTACGCAGCGCTTGGGCTATTGTGCGCGAATGAATCCCATGCTGAATATTGCTGTCCGTGCAGCGCGCGCTGCAGGGCGTGTGACCATGCGCTATTTCGACCGTGTCGACACGGTCAAAGTCAGCATGAAGAGTCGGAACGATTTCGTGACCGACGTGGATCGAGCCGCCGAGATTGCGATTATCCAAGAACTTCGGGGAAAGTTCCCAGATCACGCGATCCTTGCCGAAGAAAGCGGCGCCCACAGTGGCAACGAGTTTGAGTGGATCATCGACCCACTGGATGGGACGACGAACTACCTGCACGGCTTCCCCCAGTGGTCGATTTCAATTGGCCTGCGCGAGCGGGGTCGGATGCAAGCGGCCGTGGTCTACGATCCGTTGCACGAGGAGTTATTCACCGCCGAGCGCGGCGGCGGCGCCAAACTGAATGACCGCAAGCTCCGCGTCACCAGCCGCACCGGGCTGGACGGGGCATTGATCGGCACCGGCCTCCCGTTTCGCGAGCTGGAGCACCTCGACATCTACATGCGTATGCTGCGCGCGATGATGGAGGAGACCGCGGGCATCCGCCGGCCCGGTTCTGCGGCGCTGGATTTCGCCTACGTTGCGGCGGGTCGGCTGGATGGTTTCTGGGAACTGAATCTCTCACCCTGGGACTTCGCCGCCGGTGCACTGCTGGTCGCGGAGGCTGGCGGGACGGTCACCGACCTCGCCGGCGGCGACCGTTTCTTCGACACCTGCAACGTCGTCGCCGGTGGGCTAAAAGTTCATAGCGCAATGCTGCAACGCCTCAAACCTTTCCTGGGTCAGAATCTAAGCGCCTGATTCGCGCGCGACTGCGCTCGATCGACCGTTGAGACCGATCGCAGCCTGAAGGCAGTCGGCGCAAGCACGTCGGCACCAGCATAGATCTCCGACCCGTGCCGCGTCCCCTACGACTAATCCCATCGCCTGCGCTTGACGCCGTTCAGCGCCCCGCCTAGCCTTGTGGCAGCCGGGTTGCGGGATTACCCCGCGAAAGCAGACAGAGGCGGGGCATCAACCATGCGCGCGCGGGGACACCAAATCCAACGACGACCGAGTGCTCCGCGACCGTCAGCGGACGCGGCGAATCGATGAGTATCGTCGCCATCGTCGGCAATAAGGGCGGTACCGGCAAGACGACACTCTCACTGAATCTCGCTGCCGGCCTCGCTCGGCACGCGACGGTCGTCATCATCGATGCGGACCCGCAGCAGTCTGCCTACCAATGGCGTCTCGTGGGCAAGGAAGACTCCGGACTGCCGACCGTCGTCGCCGCTGCCTATGGACTTGAGACAACAATTTCGGCCCTGCGCGACGCTCATGCGCACGTGGTCATCGACTGCCCGCCGTCAATCAAGGCGGCCCAGACGGAACAGGCCCTGCGGTTGGCCGATCATGCGCTGATCCCTGTGCAGCCTTCCCCGATGGATCTCTGGGCGACGACGCACATTGCCCGGGTCATCGACAGGCTGCGCCCGGAGAACCCGCGGCTGCGCGCGCTAATCGTAATGAGCCAGATGGAGTCGCGCACAACGTTGTCTCGGCTGATGCCCGAGGCCGTCGCCGAACTGGATCTGCCCGTCGCCGCCACCTCACTACGCAGGCGTTCCATTCACCGCCACTGCGTACTCGAAGGACGCAGTGTATTCCAAGCCGGCCGGCGTGGCGCGGCAGCGGCTGACGAGATCCAAGCGCTGATCCGGGAGATCTTCGACCATGGCTGAAAATAACCGTATCGAAAACCGCCTCCTTGACTCGATCCGCAAGGCAAAAACCGGACTCGACTCGGGGGCTGACGCAACAAGTAAAGCCGCCACCAATAGGTCTGCCGAAGAATCCAGACCCGTGGCGCGCAAAGCCGCCGTCCACCGCGCCACCGGCGAACCCACCGCAGGAGCGATTCCACCACGGGCAACCCGTGAAACCAAGACCCACGCCGACCCGAGCAGGAGCGGTGATGTCACTGCCGGCGACGCTAACAAATCGCCGAAACGCGGCCGACCAAGGCGTGCGACCCAGGCGCCTAACGGCAACTATCAATGCGGCATGAGGGTTTGGCCCGATTAGGGCGTAACCGCAATACCAGCACTATCCTGGGCCGATCAGCGGGGGCGGTTCTTCGTTGTCCAGGCCGCCGGAGGGCGGCGCCAGCGAATGACCGCGCGGCAAATCGGGTTCTGGCCGGCCCCTGACGATTATTTGCCCAGATTTCGATTTCGAGACGGCCGATCGATCGAGCGGTTCTTTTCGAGCTCACGACAATCTGCTTCCGTTGGGATACGACGCTTACTCACGCCATACGCCAACATCGAGATCAGTGGCTACCGTGACAACACCCCAAGGCGTTCAAACGGAACGGTCGATTAGGGATTTCCCTAATAAGGGTTTTCCCGTATCATAAGGTCATCCTGTCAAGCAGCGACTGCAGCTCGTGCTCGTCTCACCATGAAGAGCGCGCGGGCAGGGATAAATCGGCATCGATAAGTCCGGCAGTCCAGCAGTCGAAACCAAGGCGCTTATAGATGACCAACAAGATCAGCCTCGCATTGGTGGCGGCGCTATTCGCCACCCTATCCTTTCCGTCCGTCGCGGCCAGCCCCGGCCAAGTGCTCAAGGGGATTGCGTCCTATTATCATGACAGTCTTCACGGTAACAAGACCGCCAGCGGCCAGATTTACAACAAAAATCAGATGAGCGCGGCGCACAAGAGCCTGCCGCTGGGAAGCAAGGTACGTGTGACGGATGTCCGCACCGGAAAAAGCATCGTCGTGCGGGTCAACGACCGCGGCCCGTTTATCAAGGGTCGCATCATCGATCTATCCCGACGCGCCGCGTCCGAACTTGGCATGATCAGAAAGGGCGTAACGCCGGTGAAAGTCGAGGTTCTCAGTGTCCCTGGACGTCGCGGCGCGTAGCATCAAACGCGGGGGGCGTCAGTCGTTGTAGGGCTCCGGCGAGTCGCGAGCCCGGTGTAGGCTTGATCGCGATACCGCTGGCTCAGCCGAATCTGGGACCACCCTGTCAGGCGTGATGCGCCTGCAGCCATTGCTCGAGCATGACCAGGACCCAGAGCATTACCCCGTAATAGGAAGCCTGCTCCCTGGCATGCTTGTGTTCGATCCAGTCGATGTAGTTCGGACGTACGATATCGCGTCGTTTTAGGGCCGCGACACTGTCATGGGTCAATTCCCGCAACGGGGCATGGTCTGCCATCCAAATCCCAACTGGCAGACCAAAGCCCTGTTTGCGTTTTGCGATGATCTCGGCCGGCAGGAAGTCCGCAAGGGCGCGTTTGAAAAACCAGCGCAAATGCGTTCGTTTGAGCTGCATGTTCGGAGGCACTGAGGCGGCGAACTCAAGCATGCGATCGTCGAGCAGCGGATAGCGGACGTCGATACCAGCAAGCTCACACGCCTGGTTGACTTTCCGCAGGTCGTTGTCCGCGAGCGTGATCTTGAGATCCAGGTGCATCATGCGGTTGATAGGCGACTCCGATGCCGCGCGAGCATAGACCTCGCGCAAGTTCTGCAACGCGGCATCCGTGTCAACGCGGGCGAGAAAGGCTGGCTCGAAGATCGTGTCAAGAGTGGTGCGGTGCAGGAAATTGTATGTCTGAAGACGGTCGGGCAGGGGTAAATTTGCCTGCTCGATATAGCTGCGAGCCTTGCGCACTGGACCGATGACGCCAAGACCGGGGAGTCTAACGACTGATTCGAGCAGCGCACGGCCGGGCTCGGGAACCCTACCGTATAGCTCGAACAGCCACTGGTTCCCATAGCGCTCATTGCCGCCGAAAATCTCGTCTCCCCCGTCGCCGGCCAGCATGGTATCGATGCCGTCCCATGCCGCAAAGCGGGCACAGTGGTAGGCCGGGATAATCGAGGCGTTGCCGAAAGGCTCGTCGCAGTAGGCAGCGATCCGCGGGACGCTGTCGACGACATCCGCCGCCGTGACATAGTATTCACGTGACTCAGTCGCAAAGTGTCGCGCCGCGATGCGCGCATACTGCATCTCGTCGAACCCGATCGCATCAAATCCGATTGAGTAGGTGGGCACCGCTTCGCCGCGGATTTCGCGCCAAGTTCCGGCTAGGCTGGAACTGTCCGTGCCGCCGCTGAGAAAGCAGCCAACCCGATTGCTGGTTGCACCAGCATCGCCGACCACCTGGGGCAATAGCGCACGGAAGCCTTGACGCAGGTCTTCGAAGCTGGCCCGATTATTCTCCCCGTAGGGCATACTCCAGTAAAAACGTCGCGACGCTTCCGCATCCTCCCAGACCCGCACCTGGGCCGGCAGCATCTTGCTCACTCCTCGGTAGATAGCCTGGGGGCTTGGGATGATGTGGAAATAGAGATAATCGAAGACAGCCTGATCGTCGAGTTCGGCATCGAAACCGGGAATCCGCTTGAGCATCTCCAGGCGGCTTGCGAAGAAGACTGCCCCACCCGACTCGTGGACGTAGAGCGGTCGGGCCCCAGCACGATCGATCGCTAGCATGAATCGCCCACGACGGCGGTCCAGGAG
>JBATTL010000377.1:0-6133 GCA_049670525.1 Thiohalocapsa sp.
CGTAAATCAGGTCCACCAGTTCTTCGGCCGTCGCGCCGCGCGCCTTCGAGATCGTATCCCGGACGATGCAGGCACGACGATACACGGCCTCGCGGTATTCCTCGGCGTTCAGCGTGGTCTGGAAGGCGTTGCAAGCCCAGACCGTCAGCATGCGGCCGTTGCCCTTGATGATCTCGTCGTCGACATAGATCGACGGCCGGCCCCCCGGATAGGGCGGGCGGGCGTAGCCTTCCTGGTGGCCACCCATGCGCACGACGCCGGTGCCGCGGCGCCCGACGTTCTCGGTCGCCAGCACCAGGTCGACCAGCGCCGATTGGATGCGGTAGTTATCGTTGCCCCAGATGATGCCCTTCTCGTAGCCGTGCATCGTGCGCGGGTAGTGCCCCGAAGGCTTCGGCCTGTACGCCCATTCGGCGGCCTTGACGATGTCGGCCTCGGGCACGCCGGTAATGGCGCTACAGTCGGCGAGGCTCAGGCGATTGGCCGCGAGCGCGTCCTCGAAACCGCTGGTGTGCTCGCGGATAAACCGCTCGTGATGCCAGTCTTGATCGACGACATAGGTCAGCAGTCCATTGAATAGCGCGGTGTCGGTGCCCGGTGCGATCGGTAGGTGCAGGACGTTCTCCTGGCCGGCGACATGCTCCGCGATTGACACCGTGAGGCTGCGACGAGGGTCGACGAAGATCACCTTGGCCTTCCCCGCGGTCTCTCCTGGGAACCATGCCTTCTTTTTTGCAATGGTCTCTCCCCGCATGTTCGGCAAGGCATGGGCGAGGAAATAGTTGGTTTGGGTCTCGTAGCCGTTGGCGCCGATGTAGAACAGGGTGTCGGCGACTTCCGAGTCCTCATAGCTGTTGTTCAGCTCGCCGATGCCCATGTCGCGGGTGGCGTGGCACTCGGAGTTGTAGGCCGGCCGGTTGTGGATGCGCACCAGCGGCGTCTGCAGCGCGCTGAACATCAGCTTGCCACTGCCCCAGGTGTTCTCGAAGCCGCCACCGGCGCCGCCGTGATCGAAGGCGTTGAACGCCAACGCCTCGGGGCCGTACTCGTCGAGGAGCCGCTTGGTGACGCCGGCGTAGACCGCCAGCGCGGTATCCCAGTTGGTCTCGATCCAGTCGTCGCCCGTGAACAGCATCGGGTAGAACAGGCGCTGCCGCGACATCCCCTCGCCGGTGTACATGACGCTCGCGAGCTGACCGCCGCGGGTCGAGGACAGCCCCCGGTTCACGGTGCACTGCTTGTCCGGGAGGATCATGATGTTCCAGCGCCGGCCGTTGCGATCGGCGATCACGTTGTGCATCGGCGGCGTCATGGTGATCTGTTCCGGGCCGATCTGTTTGCGGAAATCCATCCCCAGGGCATTGTCCTCGGGCGTCCGCCCGCCCTCTTGATTTTCCGGCCACTTGTAGACGTGATAGCCGCAGCCGACAATGCAGAAGTGGCAGGTCATGTTGGTGCGTTGTGCATCCTTCGGCGGCAATGGCACGCGGTCTTTATACTCACTCATAGCTCATTCGCTCCGTCGGCGCGGTTACTCAGATGACGTTGCATTGGCGGCCGTAGATCAGTCCTTCGACCGCGACGGCGTAGAGCCTGTCGTCCGCCTCGTCATGCTCAAGCAGAATCCGGGGCAGATTCTCGGTTGCCTGACCATCAACCATCTGGCCCTGCATTTCCGGGTCGAAGATGCTGAAGTGGCAACCGCATTTGAAGGTCCGCGCGTCCTTGTCGTAGCTGAGCGGACAGCCCATGTGCGTACACTGAGTACTGAAGGCGACGATGTCGCCGTCAGGGCCGACACCGCCCGGCACAGGACGGCCCATCTTGATCACCTGACAGAACGACTCCTCGTCCGGATAGTTGAAGGCCTTCGGCTCATTGACCTTCATCCCAGCGGCCGTCGCGATACCCGAGCGCGGATAGGGCAGCGTTGTCGCGCCTGGGTTCGGCTGCCGGGTTTCCGCCTGCACGAAACCGCCGCCGACAAGCGTGGCCCCCGCTGCGGCGGCCGTGCCGCCGGTCTTCAGAAAACGCCGCCTGCTCAGGTCTGTCATAAGCTTGCTCCTTCCCGTCGTGACGATGTCTGCGGGAAAAGCAATCGACGTGCCCGCAGTCGAGCGCCTGTTGGATCAACCAGTTAGTCGCCCGGCGTAGACCTTGGGTAACATCGACTCGAGTCCTGTGTTACAAAAAGGTAACGTCCGTCTGATGGGACCGTTCTGATGAAGCGATGGTCACGCCGCGGTTTCCTGGCCGCTCTGCTCACGGGGGCGTGCACGTCGGTCGCGCGCGCCGAGGCGATCAAGCGAGCCGGGAAGAGCAACGCCAACGGCAACCTGCTGCGTCTCGGCGTGACCCCGGTGATTCTCGACGACCGCGTCGGTTTCCTGAATCGTTGGAGGGAATGGCTGAGCACCAGATTGGGCACAGACGTCGAGCTGGTGCAACGAACGCGCTACCAAGAGATCGTCGATCTGCTGTTGCGCGGGCAGCTCGATCTGGCGTGGATTTGTGGTTATCCCTATGTGCAGCATCGCGAGCGGTTGTCGCTGATCGTGGTGCCCCGCTGGCAAGGACGCCCCCTTTACCGTTCCGAGATCATCGTGCCGACCGAATCGGACGCCCGTCGGCTGTCGGATCTGCGGGACAGACTGTTCGCATGGACGGACCCGGACTCCAATTCAGGCTGGCTCTATCCGCGCTTCAAGCTTGAGGAATCGGGCTTCGACCCGGACCGTTTCTTCCGCCGAACCTTCTTCACCTGGGGACACGCTCGGAGCGTGCAGGCCGTCGCCGAGGGCTTGGTGGACGGTGCTGCCGTCGACAGCTATGTCCGGGAAACGCTCGTGTTGCATGCGTCGGAACTGGCAGCGAGGGTCCGCGTTATCGAACGATCGCCGATGTTCGGTTTCCCGCCGATCGTCGCCGGCCCGTCGCTGGACGATGTCCAGCGGGAACTCGTGCGATCGGTGCTGCTGGCCCAGAGTGGCGACGCGCAGGGCCGCGCCCTCTTGGCAGACCTGAATCTGGATGGGTTTTCCGTCGAGACGTCCGAGCTCTACGCCGACATCGCCGCAATGGCGAAGCGTGTCGAGCTTGGACAGAAGTCATGAAGCGACTGCTCGCCAGCTATCGGTTCCGGCTACCGCTGACGCTCAGCATCACGGCCATCGTCACCGCGATGCTCATGGCACTCGCGCTCGGGTTACAGTCGCTGCAGGATCTGCGGGAAGATCAGGGACGCAATGCGCTACGCCTTGCGTATGCCATGTCGCCCCTGCTGATCAACGCCCTGCGACATGAAGACGTCTGGCTTGCTTACTCGCTGCTCCACGGACCCAAGGGCGCCGAGGGCACGTTAGTCTGGGTCGTCGCTGACGCTCATGGCGACATCGTCGCCAGCAACCGACCGCGGCGCTACCGGCTGGGGCAGCGGTTGGACGAGGGGCTGCCGTTGATCGTCGACATGCCGATGGCGGCCGATCCGTCGGGGGCGGTGATGGAGGTGGAAGGACAGGAGGTTCGGCGGATCATGCACCTGCCCCTGCACAGCGACGGCACGCCGGTCGGGAATCTTTTTGCGCTGCTGTCCGACGAGCCCTTTCTGAATCGATTCTACGAAGTCGTCCTCGGCGGCATCGTCGTCACCGGCGCCGTGCTCGCACTGCTCCTGCCCATCGGCTGGTTCCTGGGACGACGCATGGTGACCCCGTTGGTTGGGCTGGCCGACTGCATGTCCCGGGTCGGACGGGAAGATTTGCGCAATCTGGATTGCCGAATCACGACGGGCGACGATGAGATCGGCCAGCTCGGACGTTGTTTCAAGCGCATGGTCCGGGCGCTGTCGGAGCAGGCGCAACTTGAGCGCCGGGTCCTACAGACCGAGCGATTGGCCGCTGTCGGCCGGGTAGCGGCCGGGGTTGCGCACGAGATCAACAATCCGCTCGGCGGCATGGTGATGGCCATCGACACCTATCGCGGCGGCAGCGCCGATGAACGGACGCGGCAGCTGCTGGGTCTTCTGGATCGGGCCCTGCAGCAGATTCAGGAGACGGTCTCGGCGCTGCTGGTCGAGGCGCGCGCCGATACGCGCAGACTGACGCGAGCCGATTTCGCGGATGTCCAGACCCTGGCCGAGCCGAAGTTGACGCGTGGCGGTGTCCCGCTCACTTGGCAAGTCGACTTCGATGCGAGCACATCGCTGCCAGCGACGCCGGTCCGGCAACTGCTGCTTAACCTGGTGCTGAACGCATTGAACGCGGCCGGCGTTAGCGGCTCGGTCTCCGTGCGCATCGCCGTGACAGGCGAGCGGCTCGGCATCGACGTCGAGAATACAGGCGAGCCGCTGCCACCGGAGCGGCTCGATTATTTGTTCGAGCCCTATCCGTCGCGACTCGGCGATGGCGAGGGCCTTGGCCTCTGGGTCTGTTACCAGATCGTCTCGCAACTGCGCGGGAACATCGATATCGCTGCGCAAGGTGCAAAGACCTGCGTGCAGGTGCGGCTCCCCCTGCGTCCGGACGGCGACGATGCCTAGCGTCTGCCTGATCGAAGACGACCCGATCATGGGCGAGGCGCTGCACCAACGTCTGGTGCTGGAAGGCTTCGATGTCGACTGGCGACGCAACGGCCTGGAAGGTCTCGCGGTCTTGAACGACACCGGTGCGGACCTGGCCGTGATCGACGTCAATTTGCCCGACATATCCGGCGTCGCATTGTTCGAGCGCTTGTTGCGAAGCTGCGAATCGCCACCGCCCTGCCTGTTCATCACCGGCTACGGCACCATTGACGACGCCGTTCAGCTGCTGAAGCTCGGCGCCGCGGATTATCTGACCAAGCCGCTTAACCCGGCCGGGCTGATCGCGCGGCTGCGGACGCTGGCTGACGCCGCGACTTGGACGCGCACAGGCGACGACGACCAGCTCGGGCTGTCACCGGCGATGCGGCGAATTACCTTCGAGTTGGAGCGCATCGCGCGCCACCCTGAGGTCCCGGTGCTGATTCGCGGCGAGTCAGGTGTCGGCAAGGAAATCGTCGCGCGTCATCTGCACAGGTTGCAGTGTCCGCGGGCGCCGTTTGTGGCGATCAACTGCGCAGCCCTGCCGGAAGGGCTGATCGAATCGGAGCTCTTTGGACACGAAAAAGGCGCCTTCACCGGCGCAACCGCCAAACGCGAGGGCGTCTTCGAGCGCGCGGGCGACGGGCTGCTGTTCCTGGACGAGATCGGCGACATGCCCTTGGCGCTGCAGCCCCGCCTGCTGCGCGTGATCCAGGATCGGCGTCTGACCCGTGTGGGCGGTGATCGCGAGTTCAGCGTCGCCGCCCGTCCGGCGTTCGCGACACATCATGACCTGGAGGCGCTGGTGCGAAGCGGACGCTTCCGCGAAGACCTCTACTATCGGATTAATGTCCTGGAAGTCGAGATTCCGCCGTTGTGCGAGCGCCCGGAAGATATTCTGTGGCTCGCAGAGTATTTCATCGACGAACACGCACGCCGATTTCCTGAAGAACGCCGCACACTGACCGCGAATGATCGAGCCCGGCTGCTGCACTACCACTGGCCCGGAAACGTGCGCGAGTTGCGCCATGTGCTGGAGCGTGCCTGCATCATGGGCGAGCGCGACTCACTATTCTTGAAGATACCGGGCACTGGCGGTGGCGACGAAAAGCTCCTCAAGTCCTATGCCCAGGCCGGGGAAAGGGCCGCGATCCTCTCCGCCCTGGCAGACCACGACAACAACGTCACGGCCGCGGCGACGGGACTCGGCATTAGCCGCAAGACGCTATGGCAGAAGATGAAGCGCTACGGACTGTCGCGATGAACACGGATGCCGCGAACGGCAACGGGAAGTTCCTGGTCGGCAAGGTGCTCGGCAAGCGGGGAGATTTCGGTATCATCTATCTCGCTTGGGACACCTTGCTCCATAGCGCTTCCCATTTGACATCTTCTTCGACTGCCGAACGAAGATGCCTAAGACTTGCACTTCTGCGGACGCAATAATGCGACCTTCGCTCCTCAAGCCTCAGTATGGCGCGGGGTTCATAGGGCGCTTGGTGATCGAATTTGGTTGCTGATTCGATGTATTCAGTTGCAGCGGATGCGATTCTGATCTCTCACGTGTTATTTGTGGCC
>JBATTL010000378.1:0-33111 GCA_049670525.1 Thiohalocapsa sp.
GCGCAGGCGTGCTCGAACCGGATCCGTCAGCGGATGTCGGCGGGTTGGTCCTGGCGTAGATAGGCCTCTTCCTCTGGGGACAGATCCACCTCATCGAAGCCGGTGATCATAGGCATGACATGATCACGGAAAGAGTGCCCCGTGGTCAGCATGTAGACGTGGATCAATACGAAGGTGAGTATTGCGAAGGCGGCAGCCGTATGCACCAACGCGACTCCGTGCAGCCACTCGGTGGCATTCGGTATGTTGCGCCACGCGAAGTAGAGTAGATACGCGATCCCGGTGATCCAGATGGCGGGGAAGAGTACAATCTTGAGCATTAGGTAGGCCAGTGCCTGGAGTGGGTTGTGTTTACGCCAGTAGGCCTTCCGATAGGGGTGACGCTCGCCCTTGAAAATGCCATAGCCGTAGAAACGCAAGACGCCCCACATCCCCGTGACGGTCGGGATAAAGTGTCGCCAAGTGCGGGTGGTGAAAAGCCAGAAGATGCTGAAGATCCACAGCAGCAGTAGGGCGAGCGCGGCTCCGGTGTGCAGGGTGACGGCAGCCTTGAATGTGAAGACGTCGTGGAAGCCGTGCAGGCCGAAACCCGTGATCAGCAGAGCTACGATCAGGAGCATCTGGGACCAATGCCAGAAGCGCTCGAATAGGCTGAAGATCTTGACGCGTTGCGTGGTTATCAGTGTTGTTCCCCTTTGGACTTTGGCGAGAAGAACCGGACCAGACCGTGCAGGGTGATGCCCCCCAGGGTGCCCGCAACGATCAGTGTTCCGATGATGTCGAGCCAGCGGTTATGGTCGCGGCCGGGGAGGTAGACACCTTCGACCGAGGCGAGCCGGCTTCCTTGTGGTGCATGGCAGTCGCCGCACCGCAACGCGTCCTCTTTGGGTGCGACCATGTGGGTGATGGGCCACCAAGAAATCGTCTGCATGAAGCCAAACTCGCCGGAGTAATCAAGACCGAAGTCCGCCATTCCCTTGGCGATGGCAGCACCCATGTCGTAATTGCCCCAATAGGAGGCCGTGTCTTCACCCCAGAGATGGGTATAGACCAGGGTGCCATTGCCCTTGTCGTAGGGCTGCCAGGTATGCATGCGCTTGAATGGCCAGATGCGTGAGCGCTCATCTTCCCGGGAGCCGGCGAAGCCGTTGATCTCGATCGACTCGGCCTCGGTGTCGAATTTCGTGTCAATGGTCGTATAGATCATCTGGCCGTCGAACCAGTCGTATTCCGGGATTAGGTCCTCGCCATAGGTGAAATCGCCCTTGATCGACTTATAGGTGTAGCGGTGGTCACCGTTGCCTTGGATGTAGCCTTCTTCATGGTATCCCTCACCGTTTTTGGTCTTGCCGGAAGTCCGCCAGTCCCAGTCGACGATGGTTGCGACGCCGCCGCGGGCGAACTCCGGGATGTGGCAAGTCTGGCAGGCGATGCTCTGCACATGGTCGTTGAGCTTGAACCCGGCCAGGGATTCCACCGGGTGCGGAGCCAGACCGTGGCAGGATTCGCAGGTCGCTACGTCAGGACGCTGCCCGGGTTTGCCGGTGCCTTCGCTGTCCTTGGAGATGACGTGGTAGCGGCTACCGGCCCAGACATGCTTGTTGGTCACGTGACAGGCGGTGCAGGCGAAGTTAAGCCCGTCCTCACCCATGTGCACATCCAGGGTGCGCGGCGGTGCCTTTAGCGCCGAGGAGAGATCACCATGCTTGACGTTGTCACCGCCGCCGCCGTTGAAGTGACAGGTGCCGCAATTGGCTCGGCGCGGAAGGTCGACGCTCTTGGCGACCATGGCCAGATCAATGGGCGGTTTGCCCTCGAACATCACCGAGCAGGCGGGACTGCCGGCCGAGTTGGGGGTTTTGTAATAGGTGCCGGTGGTCTCATGGCAGACCAGGCAATCGATGTTGCTCTCATCGCTGAAGTCGAAGCTCTCGTCCTTCCAACCATAACCGGCGTGGCATTGGGCGCACATGCCTTCGTTGCCGCGTGAATTCGTGCAGAAGTTGTTGATCAGGTGACGTTTGCCAAGCTGCTGCCCGGTGTCCGGGTCTTTGTAGGACCAGGTCCAGTGGATGTTCTCCATGAAATGCTTGCCGGTTTCGGTATGGCAGCCCAGGCAGGCTCTGGCCACGTCCGGCCCTGAGGTGAACGGGCCTTTCAGTTCGTCGAATTTTTTGTGGTCGGCGGTGCCGCCTTGCAGCGGTCCCGAGACCTGTGGCGGCGCGACGTCCGTCAACGGCGGTGTTGGCCAGTTGTCCCGTGCCGTCACGTTGATGCCAATCAGCGAGGTGCATAAAAAGAACAAAAGGGCGGAGGGCAAGGCACGCATGACGTCGCTCCGAGGGATGAACGGGGTCCGGGGCGCCGCCATGACCTGCCCCGAGAATTTGGTCAGGATGCTGCAACAGTTCGACTACAATTTCCGTGATATTCCGCAACGCGCCAGTTAGAACTGAAGGGCAGAACTGAAGCTCAGAACTGAAGCCGGCATCCTTGATGTTCCCGCCGATGCTGACCCTACCGGTCGAATCTTGGGTCCGGTCCGCGTGCCACCTATCCAAGTCCAACAGAGCAGGAATTAAAGTCCCAAAAAAAGCCCGCTTACGCGGGCTTGAATGCGATTGGGCGGGAGTCGGATTAGCCTAGTTCGTCCGCGCCGATCTGTTTCATCAGGCCGAAGCTCTTGACGAACGGTCCGGCCATACGCGGATCCTTGATCATCGCGGCATAGTCACCGTGCTTGAACTTGAGCTTGCCGGTGGCGTACGCGGTGCCCATGCCCATCATGCCGATGCCCTTTTCGACCCACTTGAGCCAATCTTTCATGTCGGCTCGCATGTCCCAGTCCGGCCCCTCACCGGCCCAATCGCCGGCCCGGGTGCAGATGCCGTTCTCGACCACGAAGACACCACGCGGATCTTCCTCGTCCTTGAAGCCGCAGGTGATGATGGAATTGAAGCCGATCTCGGCGAGTTTGCCGCTCACATCCGGTTCGTTGTTCCAGCCGTCTTTCAGTTCGTTCATCCATTCTGCGGAAAAGAGCTTTGCCATGGTTCGATGTCCTCCAAGGTCGGGGAATGAGGGCGGCGGCGATAGTTCATCGCAGCCAATTGAGTGTTCTTACGTTTGCCGGAATATTAGCAGGAACTGAGCGAGTCGTTCGGTCTGCCGCCTAGTATATTTCCATCAGCGAGATTACTTTCCGAGCAACGCCGAGCGTGGTTAGCAAAGAAACTATCGAAATATCAAGCCCTTTGGCCGTGCGGTGATAAATCGCAAGGTTGTTGGTCCGATTGAGAAGTCGTCCGTCGGGCATCGCGAATAGCCGCCGTCTCCTCAGCCGAAATCGAGGCTGATGCCGGCGGTGATCAGGCGCGAGGCCTCTTCTTCCAGTTCAAGGCGCGACAATGGATGGTCGTCGAGCCAGCCATCTGGAAAGCGAAGCACGAGCCCGTTGCCATCGGCGACTAAAACCGGTTCCGGTTTCAGTTGCGAAGAGCGGCCGCGATGCATCAGCACCGCAAGCCTGAGGATCACACAGAGACGCCGCACGCATTGACGGGGCCCGACGGGCAAAGCGAGAAAGGTGTCAACCGGAAATTTTCGCCGATGACCAAGCACCAGTGCGGCGAGCATATTCTGCTCTTGGCGCGTGAAACCGGACATGTCCGCGTTCCCAAGCAGATAGGCGCCGTGTTTCTGGTAATTGCTGTGGGAGATGGAAAGACCAATCTCGTGCAGATCCGCGGCCCATCCGAGGATATTTGGATAGCTCGGTATGTCGAGCTGCCACGAATCACGCAATTGTTCGAGCAAGTGCAGCGCGGTCTCACGCACCCGGACGGCATGCTCGAGGTCCGTTTCGAAACGCCTGGCCAGAGTGGCGACGGTGCGTGCGCGCACGTCCTCGTGGTGGGTACGACCCACCATCTCGTAGATCAGGCCTTCGCGCAAGGCCTCATCGGAGGCACGCATTTTCTCGATGGCCAGGCTCTGGAATAGTGCCCGCAACACGGCGACACCTCCCGCAAACACGGGGCGGCGGTCTTCCGTCAGCCCTTTGAGATCGATCGCCGACGCCTTCCCGAACTCCACCAAGGCATCGCGCAGCCGCGCCAGCGATTCCGCCGTGACGCCGTCCTCGCTCCAACCCTGCTCGGTCACGACTGTGGCAATGGATTTGATCGTGCCCGAGGCCCCGGTGGCGATGCTCCAGCCGGACTGACGAAACAACTCCCGCACCGGGCGCACCTCGAGTGCGCCATAGAGTTCGGCCTTGTCCATGGCCTTTGCAGTGATCTTGTCGTTCGGAAAGAAGCGCCCGGACATGCTGACACAGCCCATGTGCAGGCTTTCCCGCAGCATCGGCGTGAAACCCTGGCCGACGATCACTTCGGTGCTGCCGCCGCCGATGTCGATCACCAAGCGCTTTTCGTCGCCGATCGCGAGCCCGTGAGCGACACCCAGGTAGATCAGCCGCGCTTCCTCGCGTCCGGAGATGATCTCGATCGGGTGTCCGAGCGCGGTCTCGGCTTGTTCGGTGAAGCCCGATTCTGGACGAATCTGACGCAGCGTGTTGGTGCCGACGGCACGGACGTTGGTCGGCGCCATATCTCGCAGCCGCTGGCCCATTCGTTCCAGACAGGCAAGCGCGCGTTCGGCGACGTCGGCGCGCAACTGTTTATCGATGGTCAGGCCTTCGCCGAGGCGAACCATCTCCTTGTGGCGATCGATGATCTGTAAGGTACCGCCATCCATGCGCGCAACCAGCAGATGAAAGGAGTTCGATCCTAGGTCTACGGCGGCGAAAGTAGCGGACGTGGGAGTATGGGGCGGCGCCGGGTCGGAGGCGTCGACGGAGACTGGCGTGGCCATGGGCTACTCTGGCGAACTGAACGCAGGCAGCATTATATGCGCACCCGTGGTCGTCGCGTATCCGGTGGAAGATCCGGGGACAACGCGGCGCCGGCCGGTTGCGCCATGCCGCACCGGCATGCCTGGGCCCGGTTCAAACGCTGCCGCTGGGAGGATCGCCGCGGCTGAAGCGTACGTCCAACGGCTCGGCCGAGCGCAGGTGGATATCGCGCTGGGGAAAGGCCATACCGATCCCCGCCTCACGAAACTTGTCGTTGATGGCCTGGTGAAGCTCCGTGGTGACGGCGAGACGGTAGTTCAGACTCTCAAGGTAGCAGCGCAGCACGAGTCGGAGCGAGTTGTCATCGAAGCCCTCGAAATTGGTCAGAGGCTCGGGATCCTTCAATACGCGAGGGTTTTCTGCGGCGGCTTCGCGGAGCAACTGCAGACCCTTGCGGGTATCGCTCTCGTACTCGACGCCAACCGTGATGACGACGCGATTGACCTGGTCCGTTAGGCTCCAATTGAGCAGGCGGCCGGTGATGAATTCCTTGTTGGGTACTAGGAGTTCCTGCTTGTCCCAGTTGCGGATAGTGGTGGCGCGAATCTCGATCTTGGTAACCACCCCCGTTGTGTCGCCAATTGTGACGATATCGCCGACTCGGACGGGGCGTTCGAACAAGATGATCAGTCCGCTGATGAAATTCGCGACAATCTCTTGCAGGCCAAAACCGATACCGACGCTGAGCGCCGCGATCAGCCATTGCACCTCACCCCAGGTAAGCCCCAGCGTGCTGAATACGAAAAGGGCGCCGATGCCGGTGATTGCATAACCGGTCAAAGTGATGAAGGTATAACGACTACCGGCGCTGACCGAGGTATTCTTCAGGAGCAGGATTTCCAGCAGCGCGGGTAAGTGCTTGCCAGCTGCCACCGCGATGGTCACGATGACCAGGATCAACCCAAGGTCGGCGAGGGTGACGGGTATCGGCTGCTCGATTCCATCGGCGGTCCCGGTATAGGACCATAGGGTCACACGCTCGAACAGGTTCAGCGCCGGCAGCACGTCCGACCAGATCAGCCACAGTCCGACCGCGGCGGCGATGACGATGAGCGTATTCAGCAACCGGCGCGTCTGCGCATCCAGAGACGCGAGATCGATCTCTTCTTCGATCACCGCGGGCGGCTCGACGGGCGTTTGCACGCTGTCAGGGCCGATCTCACGGTGGGCTTCACGTTGAGCTTCGCGCTGGGCGCGTCGGTCTAGGATCGCCTGCAGCGCCAGACTGCGTCGCGTGAGGATCAGCCAGCGAACGATCAGCTGGTGCAGCACGACCAACCCGAGGATCAGCCATAGCTCGCTGATCAATGATTCGAGCAAGGTGCCCGAAGTATAGAGATATCCACTGAGCGCGATGACGCCGAGTGCGAGGGGCACACCCACCAGGGCCGGGAACCAAAGCCCGCGCAAACGGTTTGGCCATCCCTCCGGGTCCGCCGCCAGCATATGCCGGAAAGCGCCGGTCTTCGGATGCATCAAATTGGCCGTGAAGATCGCGAGTCCGATATCGAATGCGACCAGTGCAAGACGGCCCAGCGTGCCGTTGAAATCGGGATTGTCGTGCCGATAGATCGTCGCGGCAACGAAGCCGACTGGTAGCAGCAGCGAGGCTGCCCAGGCAAAGTTGCGGCGAAGCAGCGCCAGTACGTCGGAGCTCCAGCGAAAATGGCGGTCGGCGAGACCGCCCGGCATGCAGAGCAGCCGGAACGCGCGCAGGTAATAGAGGGCCGGGGCCACCGCGATCATTGCACCGCCGATGGCCTTTGGAAACAGGCCGGACTCGAGGGAGCCGGCCAACTGCGAGCCGATCGCCAGCAGGAGCAATGGCCAAGGCGCCGCGGCCAGCAGCGTCAGACCGAGCGCCTCAAGGGTATACGAGAAGCGGTCGGTGCTGACGCGACGCAGGTGTTCAGCCGTCGAGCGTATGCCGCGGCGTATCGCGGAACCACGCCACAGCAGGAGCAGGAACGCCAGCAGTCCGATCCATAGCAGCGGAGAGTGAAAGGCTTCATGCAGCAGTACGTCGACCGCCTTCAGCCAATTGACAGGCGAGATCAACCAGTAGACTGCGGCGGGTAGCGCGAGGAAGCTCTGCTCCGTGACCGGGGAGATGCTACGCACCCAGAGGAGGCGCTCGGCCAGGAACGCTTCATAGCGGAGGACCGTGCCGATCAACTGGTTCGCCGCAAAGTCGAGCTCCGATAGCGCGCGGCGATAACTGTCTTCCACCTCCACGGCACGCTTGATTAGGTCGCCGCGTAACTCGGCCTGCTGACGGAGGTCGTCGCGCACGCGCTCCTGTTCCGAGGCATCCAGCTCAGCCAAGATCTCGTTCAGATAGACATCGAGCTCGTTGAGTTTGCGTTGTTCGTCCCGATGGCGGATCTGGTTCAGCGTGATTTCGGCGATCTTGTCGGCGCGGGTCTGCGCGGATTTGCGCAATCGGCGGATATCCGGCAGCTGGGCGCGTTGGTCGATCAATACCTGGCCCAGCGCGCGGTTCAGGCCTGCTGCTTCCAGACGTTGGCGTGCGCTGCGGAAATCTTGCTCGATGCGCTGATTCTCGCCTTCCAGCCGCGCCTGTTGCTCGTCGAGGTTGCCGAGTTGTTCGGTCACCTTGGTGATATCGCGGCTAAGGGTAAGGCTCGCTGCGGCGAGCTCCCTGATTAGGGGATGGGCGTCTAGGACCTCCCGTTCCGCCGCGACGGTCTCCGCGGCGACACGCTCGGCATCAATGCGGCGCAGCCGGTCGGCCTCGTTTTCGAGGTAGGCGCGGTGAGCGCGCAGACGCTTCTGTTGGTCGAACAAGTGATCTCGGCGCGTATCGCGGAGATTGCGGCGGGCGTCGGCGCTGAGAATCTGCTGGTCGAGCATAAGCAGTTCGGCCCGCAGCGCATCTTGCTGTGTTTCGAGCACCCATGTTCGAGCCTGTTGCTCCGGCTCGCTGGTACCGGCGGGTGTCGACGCGTCCATCTCGGAGTCGATCGCCTCCAGCGCCTGCGTCGCCTCGGCCAGACGCTGACGGATCTTTTCGGGCCGGTCGTCGTCGTCCTCCAGGACCTTGTCCAACTCAGCGATCTTGGCATCAGTTGCGGCTGCCTCGGCCTGATTGAGCGACAACAGGCGCTCGATCTGTTCGAGATCCGCGTTCTCGGGGAGTCCGGCGGGTCGCTCGTCGGCGGAGTTTCCGGCCGTCGCGTCCAACTCCGCCCGCAGAGCGGCGGCCTCCTTCGGCGCCGATTCGATTGATGTCCGATATGACTCGGCCCTGTTATTGAAGGTCTTGATCCGCTCCAGGTTGCTGAGCACACCGCGGTATTGTTCCACCAGTTCAGCCTTGGCCTCATCGGTCAGCGTGCCGCTGGCCTCGATCTCCTTGATCCGAGTCTCCACCAGTGCCGGTGTCAGGTCTGATTCGATCTGCGGCAATCCGTCGTGGGTTGCCGCGGTGCCGGTTGCCGTGGTCGTCGTATCGTCGGTGCTGGGTTGTGCCTGTTCGGGCGCTGCCGCGGAGACGAACGCCAGCCAGAGCAGGCCGGACAAGAACGCCAGGGCTGGGCGAATCCTTCTTCTTGCGCGGTGAAATCTGCGGGGTCGAGGCTGGATCTGGCGGTGGCGCTTCAAGGCTTTGGCTGCCGGGACGGAAAACCCGCTATTGAAACCGCAAGCGGGCACCGTTGCAATCGGCCATTGAGTGGCTTCGGTCTTGACCTGCCGAGCCGATTGCCTCCTCGGTCGGCTGTTGAGCTTCAGCCCTTCGCCCGGTCCTTGTTCGGGTTGCGCAGTAGCGCATAGGCCGCGCCGGTGCCGCCATCGCGGCGAGTCGCTGAGCAGAATGCCAAGACGTCCTCGCGCAGCCGAAGCCAGTAATTGACCTTGCACTTGAGCACCGGCTGCCGCTGTTGGGAGCCATAGCCCTTGCCGTGGATGATACGCGCGCAACGGATACGGCGATGATGGCACTCTGCGAGAAACTCGCGTAGCGCGTGCCGTGCGAATTCAGTTGTTAGTCCGTGTAGGTCGAGTTCGAGGCCTGGCTCGATGTGGCCGCGCTGGAGTTCCTGTAACACCCGCTTCTGTAAGCCTGGCCTAGAGAACAGCAGGTAGTCGTTGGTCTCGACCTCGGATTCGGAAAGCAGAGTCAGATCGTCCTCATCATGCTCACGCCGGCGTGGTCGGGGGAAGGGCGCCGGTCGTCTGCGATAAGGCTCAGCTTGTTCGTGATGCAAGGGTTTCGCGTCTTCGATCTCGGCGCGAAATAGTGCATAATCAGCATCCTGGAGAGGCTTTTTCATCTTTTCTATTATTCCAGGATTCGACGGTGACACAGATTATAGCAATGCCCAAGGGAGTTACGCCCGACCGTGTCGCGATGCGGTCAATCCAGTATCATCAGACGGCCGATTCAATCCCTTTGTTCCGCTGCGCGGCGACGAGCGCTGATCGTTAGAGAGTATGGCCGATGAAGATTCTGCTCAGTAACGACGATGGCTACCGTTCACCGGGGCTGCGTGTTATGGCGGAGGAGTTGGCCCGACACGGCGATGTTACCGTTGTGGCACCGGATCGTGATCGAAGCGGCGCAAGCAATTCCTTGACGCTGGATGTCCCAATCCGTGCTGAGCGGCTTGACAATGGTTATATTCGGGTCAATGGGACCCCGACCGATTGTGTCCATCTCGCCATCACCGGGTTGTTGGATGGCGACCCCGATCTTGTGGTCGCCGGCATCAATCATGGACCAAATCTTGGTGACGACGTCATTTACTCCGGGACCGTTGCCGCGGCTACCGAAGGCCGGTTTCTGGGGCTGCCGGCGATCGCGGTCTCCATTGACGCCCACCAACCGCGCCATCTCCGCACGGCCGCCTCTGTGATTGGCCGCCTAGTTGTTGGGTTGCGTGATGCCGATATGAGCCCGAGTACTATCCTCAATGTGAATGTGCCGGATCTTCCCTTGGACGAGATCCGCGGACTGCGTGCGACCCGCCTTGGTCATCGCCATAAAGCTGAGCCGGTTACACAGATGCGTGATCCGCGCGGGCGGCTGATGTACTGGATCGGTCCGGCGGGTCCGGAGCAGGATGCGGGCGAGGGAACTGACTTCCATGCGTTGCGCGACGGCTATGTTTCCGTGACGCCGATCCAGGTGGACCTGACACGCCATGTTGCTGTCGATCCGCTGGGCCGGTGGCTGGAAGGGCTGGATTGACCGCCGCAGACGCACAGGCCGCTGTCCTGACCGGCAGCGGCATGACCTCGCTGCGTTCGCGGGAGCGCTTGATTCAGCGCTTGATGGACGTCGGGATCGGCAACAGCCGTGTATTGGAGACCATGCGGTCATTGCCGCGCCATCTGTTCGTGGACGAGGCCTTATCGAGCCATGCCTACGACGACTCGGCCCTTCCCATCGGCCACGGGCAGACGATCTCGCAGCCCTATACCGTTGCCCGCATGACCGAGGCGCTGCTCGAATCCGGACGCTGCTCCACCGTTCTGGAAATTGGCACTGGCTCCGGTTTCCAAACCGCGGTACTCGCGTCGCTGGTGCGTCGGGTATATAGCGTCGAGCGGGTCTCGGTCTTATGGCAGCGTGCCGATGTCAGATTGCGGACGTTGCGTCTTCGGAACGTCCGCCTGCGCCACGGCGACGGAAACCTCGGGTGGCCGGAGTACGCGCCTTTCGAGGGCATCCTGATCACCGCCGCGGCAAGCGGCGTCCCACGCCTGCTTGCGGAACAGTTGGCCCCCGGCGGGCGCATGGTTCTGCCCCTTTATCGCGGCAATGAGCAGGTTTTGTTGCGGCTGACGCGGAACGGCGCCGGCTTTCGTCACGAGGTGCTTGAGCCGGTCACCTTCGTACCCCTGTTGGGAGGGATCGCCTGATGCGTTTGTTCGCCAAACTCTACGACCAAGTGATGTCCTGGTCGCGCCACCGTCATGCTCAGTGGTATTTGGGGGGCCTGAGCTTCGCCGAATCGTCGTTTTTCCCGATCCCGCCGGACGTGATGTTGGCGCCCATGAGCATGGCACAGCCGACCAAGGCCTGGCGCTTCGCACTGTTGACGACGCTTGCGTCAGTGGCGGGCGGTCTGTTGGGCTATGTCATCGGCATGTTCGCGTTCGAATTGATTCAGCCATTGGTAGGGGAGGGCGGGCGTTACCATGATGCCTTCGATCGCGGTCAGGAGTGGTTCGATCGCTGGGGCGTTTGGGCCGTTTTCCTTGCAGGCTTTTCGCCAATACCCTACAAGATCTTCACCATTACCGCGGGTGTATTGTCCATGGCGCTGCTGCCGTTCTTGCTGGCATCAGCAGTCGGGCGCGGGGCGCGCTTCTTTCTGGTGGCTGCTCTGATGGCTTGGGGTGGTGAGCCCATGGAAAGACGCTTGCGTCAGTACGTCGATATGATCGGATGGGTAATGATCGGGCTGATTGCGTTGGTGGTATTCCTCCGCTAGGGGCTGTCTTCGATTTCTTCATGATGAACCCGTTGACGCGACTCTCGACGCGCTCGACACGCTTTGGCGTGGCCGGTCTGCTGCTCGTGCCATTGCTTGGTGTGTTGCTGGTCGGCTGTGGCGCAGGCAGCCTGGCTCCGGTCGATAGTCGCGACGGCTCCGGGCCCGCGCCGTCTGGCTATTACCGCGTGCGGTCTGGAGACACGCTGGGCGAAATCGCCGAACGCAACCGTATCAGCGCGCGCAAGCTTGCGGCCTGGAATGGCCTCAATCCACCGTACACGATCTACTCCGGTGGCCTGTTGCGGGTCAAGCCCCCGGACGGCAGTCGTCCTTCGCGACGGGTGGCGAGTCGCGGCAGAATCTCAGGGAGTCGCGGCGCGGCCACGCCCGTTAAGACGTCGACGCGAAAAGCCGCGGTGGTCGCCGGCGCCGATGGCGCTCGTTCCGGGATCAACTGGCAGTGGCCGTTGCGGGGACCGCTCAAACAGGGCTTCCGCGCCGGCGATCGAACCCGTTCGGGTATTCGAATCGGCGCCAGCCCAGGCACTCCGGTAGGGAGTGCCGCGGATGGAACCGTCGTCTACAGCGGTAGTGGACTCAAAGGATACGGCAACCTTATCATCGTCAAACATAACAATAGCTATCTGAGCGCATACGGCTACAACCGGCGGCTGATCGTTCGGGAAGGGGACAAAGTCAAGCGCGGACAGCGGCTCGCCGACGTTGGACAGGCCGCCAACGGCGACAGCCTGCTGCATTTCGAAATCCGCAAAGACGGCGTTGCGGTCGATCCGCTGCGGTTCCTGCCGGCCTCACGCTAAGGCGGGCTCTCGTCAAAATGCATCGCAGGACCGCTGTTCCTGTTAGTCATCTGGGGAGTTGCTATGGCATCGCAGAAGCAGGGAGAGGAGCCGGATATCGATTCCGCGCCAGATGACGAAGGCATCCTGCTCAATGGCGATGACGGCCTGGTTGATGAACGTGGCGGCGAACTAGTCGGCGATGACGAGGACGACGACGAGCCGGACGACAAACCGCCGGTCCGATTCGCCGCCAGCGATGCCGACCTGGATGCGACCCGCCTGTACCTGAACGAGATCGGCGAGTCGAAACTGCTGACCGCCGACGAAGAGATTCACTACGCCCGCCTTGCTCAACAGGGCGACGAGCAGGCTCGAGGGCGCATGATCGTCAGCAATCTGCGTCTCGTGGTCAAGATCGCACGACGCTATCTGAATCGGGGGTTGCCGCTGCTGGATCTGATCGAGGAAGGCAATCTCGGTCTGATTCGGGCCGTTGAAAAATTCGATCCGGAGCGCGGTTTTCGCTTCTCCACCTACGCCACCTGGTGGATCCGTCAGACCATTGAGCGGGCGATCATGAATCAGACCCGCACCGTTCGGTTGCCGATTCACGTTGTCAAAGAAATTAATGTCTATCTGAAGGCGACGCGTGTCCTGGCGCAACAGGTCGACCACGAACCGACCACGGAGGAAATCGCGGAATTGCTCGACAAGCCCATCGGCGAGGTCAAGCGTATGCTCGGACTCAACGAGCGGATCGCATCGGTAGACACGCCCTATGGTAAGGACGCGGACAAGCCGCTCGTCGATATGCTTCAGGACGACGCGGCACAGGATCCCGCTGACGACATTCAGGACGATGACATTCACGCGAATCTCGATCACTGGCTGGACAAGCTGAACACAAAGCAGCGGGAGGTCGTCGAGCGGCGCTTCGGCCTCCACGGACACGAGCATTCCACGCTGGAGCGCGTGGCCCAGGAACTGGGTGTCACCCGGGAGCGGGTGCGTCAGATTCAAATGGATGCGCTGCGCCGGCTCCGGGACATACTCGAGAAGGACGGTTTCTCCGTCGAGTCTTTTTTTAAATAGTTCCTGTTTGCATCCACTACGGAATACCAGGGCTGTGTCGGAGACGTGTCGCTGCGCCTGCGCCGTACATTCGCGCCAATCGGTCGCCGGCTGTGTCGGCTCGCACATCGGTCGCGGTTTAGCACTGGCGCGAGAAATCAATAAAAATTATTAGAAATAATGTCTTAACGCTATGGATCCGCGGTTCCGTACACTCGTTGAAGACCAGAAAAAACTGTGTGATTAGCCCCACAAAGGCGTTTCAGATTCCTCGCTCATCTTGACTTTCAACCCCCAATTTAGTTTTATGGCATATTCGTGCGTTCTGGATTTCGCATCGAAAACTCGAGGGTAGGAAATCCGCTCAACTCTTCACCTTTTCCCAGCACGTTTTGGGGGTTCTATGGAAGCCACTGCTGATCGGGTAGCCGAGCAGAAGTACAACTTCGACGTTGTACGCTGGTTCACCGTCATGGCCGTCGTCTACCTTGTCGTGGGTGCTGCTGTCGGTGTCTACATCGCATCGGAACTGGCTTGGCCGCTCCTGAATTTCGACAGTCCCTATTTGTCTTTCGGGCGGCTCCGCCCGGTGCACACGAACGCAGTGATCTTCGCATTCGGCGGCTGTACCCTGATGGCCACGGCCTTCTATACCGTTCAGCGCACCTGCGGTGTGCAACTTTGGAGCGACAAGCTCGCCTGGTTTACCTTCTGGGGCTGGAACACTGTCATCTTACTGGCCGTCATCACGCTTCCGCTGGGTCTGACCCAGTCTAAAGAGTACGCGGAGCTGGAGTGGCCGATCGACATACTGATCGCCGTCGTCTGGCTGGCGTTCACAATCAACTTCATCATGACCATCGCCAACCGGAAGTCGTCGCACATCTATGTGTCGAACTGGTTCTTTCTCGGCATGATGGTGATGATCGTCTATCTGCACGTTGTCAACAGCCTTGCGATCCCGGTGGGCATGTTCAAGTCCTACAGCCTGTTCTCCGGCGTGCAGGACGCGATGATCCAGTGGTGGTGGGGCCACAACGCGGTCGGTTTTTACCTGACGGCAGGCTTCCTCGGCATCATGTACTACTTCGTGCCCAAGCAGGCGAATCGCCCCATCTACTCCTATCGTCTCTCGGTCATCCACTTCTGGGCGTTAATGTTTGGTTATGTCTGGCTCGGCGCGCACCATCTGCAGTACACCGCGCTGCCGGATTGGACGGGTTCCCTTGGCGCCGCGGTGTCGCTTGCCATGATCATCCCCTCCTGGGGCGGCGCGGTGAACGGCATGATGACCCTCTCCGGTGCCTGGGATAAGCTCCGCACCGACTACGTTCTGCGCTTCCTGATCATTGCCTTGGCCTTCTATGCGATGTCCACGTTTGAAGGTCCGGTCATGTCACTGAAGACGGTTAATGCGCTGTCTCACTACACGGACTGGACCATTGGCCACGTGCATTCGGGCGCGCTGGGTTGGGTCGCCGGCATCTCCATCGGCGCCATTTACCACTTGATGACGCGTCTTTGGCACACCGAGATGTGGTCCGAGCAACTGGTCAACGTCCACTTCTGGACCGCGACAATCGGCACCGTCATCTACGTCGTCGCGATGTGGGTCTCCGGCATCATGCAGGGCCTGATGTGGCGCGCCTACGACGAGTACGGCACCCTCGCTTACACCTTCGTCGAATCCGTTGCGGCCATGCATCCGTACTACGCCATGCGTGCGGTCGGCGGCGGTATCTTCCTGCTCGGCGCAATCGTCATGCTGTTCAACATACTCATGACAGTGCGCAAGGCGTCTACCGAGGGCAGCCTTCGCGAGGCTCGCAATGCGCTGCCAGCGGCGGCCTGATCCCAGGCAGATGAGCAAGCATATGAGCAGCGCAGGGGAGAGCTGAGAATGGTAGATAACAACAAAGCACCCAGGGGTCTCCAGGACCTCTTGGAACGCAACATCTGGGGCATGTTGATCGCGATCGCGATCGTCCTGTCGGTCGGCGGCATCGTCGAGATCGTGCCCTTGTTCTATCTGAAGAGCACCGAGGAGGCCAACCGCTTCCCGGAGATCGTCTGGAATCGGGACAACCCCGGATCGCAGCCGATCGTCACGGTGGACGCTGAGGGCAAGGAGCAATGGAACTGGAAGGTTGGCGACGGAATCCGTCCCTACACGGCACTGGAGCTGGCCGGTCGTGATGCATACCAACGTGAGGGCTGCTACCTGTGCCACTCACAGCAGGTCCGTCCGTTTCGTGACGAACGGGAGCGCTACGGCCACTACTCGTTGGCGTCCGAATCCATGTTCGATCACCCGTTTCAGTGGGGCTCTAAGCGGACCGGTCCGGATATGGCACGCGTCGGCGGGAAATATTCCGACGAGTGGCATCGGCAGCACCTGATGGCACCGCGCTCCGTGGTACCCGAATCCGTGATGCCGAACTATCCCTGGCTGGCAGATCGCCCAGTGAAGGGTAAGCGCATGCAGCGTCACATGAGAGGCATGCGAGCCATCGGCGTGCCTTACAGCGATGGCGATATCGAGGCGGCGCCGGCATTGGTGGAGGGCAAGACGGAGATGGACGCGATGATCGCGTATCTCCAGGTCCTCGGCACTATGGCCAAGCTGGAGCCAGGCGTCGAATACCGGCAGTAGCATGCTGGAATACTTTCAAACCGATTGGCAGGCGATGACGCTCGCCGACTGGGTCGGTACGATTTTGACGGTCGTCATTTTCCTGCTAATGGTGATTGCCTACTTCCAAGTGTTCCGGCCGAAGAATCGGGATGAGCTCGAATCCAGAAAGCACATCCCGTTCGAAGACGATCACGCGGACATCGGAGACAACGATGGCGGAAAATAACCCCTATCCCGGCGAAAAAAATACCGGGCATTTCTGGGACGGAAACCTGCGCGAACTCAATAATCCACCGCCTAGATGGTGGATGATCGCGCTTTGGGCATCACTCGCATGGTTCATCGCTTATACCTTGCTGTATCCATCCTGGCCTATGCTCCCCTCGCAGGTGAAAGGCGGCGACGGCTACACCAAGGGGATTCTCGGCTGGACCTCGATCAAGGAATACGAGAAGGGCGTCGAGCAGGTTCAGGCAGTACGTGCCCAATACGACGACCAGATCGCGGGTATGACCCCGGAGCAGATTTTGGCCGATCCAGGTCTGACCCAATACACACTGGCCTCGTCGAAAGTCTTGTTTGGCGACTATTGCGCGGCCTGTCACGGCAGCGGTGGTCAGGGCAATCCCGGTTACCCGGTGCTCGCGGACGATGACTGGCTGTACGGCGGCACTCTGGACAAGATCAAGGAGACCGTTACCAACGGGCGCAAGGGCGCAATGACGGCGCATGCCCAAGTCTTGAGCGAGCAAGAGATTGACAAACTTGCGAATTTAGCCGTCGAGCTGAGTGAAAGGGGCAAGGGCAGCGACGAGGGTTGGGCGCTCTACAACTCGAAGGGCTGCAACGCATGCCATGGCCCCGCCGCCAATGGCGTACTTGCCGAGTTGCCCGATGGCTCCGTCGTTACCGTCGGTGCCGCCAATCTGACCGATGCGATCTGGCGGTTCGTGCCCGGTGGATACGATAGTGCCAAACACACCATCATGTATGGCGTGAACCAACCAGGCGTCGAAGAGACCCGCGATGCGGTGATGCCGGGCTTCGCGCAGCTCGGTCAGCTCGACGGGAAGTTGACGGCGGAACAAATCAAGATGCTGACAGTCTATGTACATCAGTTGGGAGGGGGGACTTAGGCGATTCCTGCTAAATCTCATACCATCTTGCTTGTCGGAAGGCCCGCCTTCCGCATCGCGCCGACGACCAGATAGCTAGGCTATGCTCCCCTCGGTGCTCGGTAGAAGACGAACCTCAATCCGGCGAGATCTGGTATGAGTTTTCCGGCAATCGCCTTTTCACCGGCTTTTAATGATGGTTGCCCACCCGTTTTCAGCACCGGGGCATGAAGAGCCGGGAATTCGATGGTGAACGCAAGCGGCAGAAGAGGAGAAAGGCATGAACCTAGATGCAGTGTTTTGGGGTTCGCTTATTAGTGTTGTGGTAGCGGCAGTTATCTTCATTTATCTGGGCTCCAGGGTTGTGAAGAGCATGAATGCTGATAATGGTCCGCACGAGAACCAAGCGCCCCAATAACAAATAGCGAAAGCTGGGGAGTGGAGGGCAAGGGGGGATTTCTTAATCCCCCTTTTTTTATGGGGCAGGATCAACGATCTCTTATCGCTTCAATTGCCCGATCGCATTGAGGCCGACCCTGGCAGGGAGCTAGGCTTGTGAGCTTGCCAGAAATCGCGGCCGATACCGATCTGCAGGATCTGAACGATGACGACGAATCAGAATGCCTCCTTGGACGATATTTACGCTGAGGCGGAACAGTGGCAGGTTAACACCGGTAATGAGACGATCCACGCCAAGCGCGTGCCCGGTCAGTGGCGCGTGATCAAGTGGTTGGCGTCGTCCGTGTGGTTGGTATTTTTCTTGGGTCCGTACCTGACCTGGAATGGACGTCAAGCGATGCTATTCGACATCCCAAGTCGGCAGTATCATCTGTTCGGGGCGACCGTGCTGCCGCAGGACTTCTGGATGCTGTCACTGCTGCTGTTGTTTTTCGCCATCCTACTCGCGGTGCTGACAGCCCTCGCCGGGCGCGTCTACTGCGGCTATTTCTGCTTTCAAACCGTGTGGACAGATGTGTTCACCTGGATCGAAGGAAAGCTGGAAGGCAGTCCTGCACAGCGTCGGAGGCTTGACGCCGCACCCTTCGGCGCCAGGAAAGTCAGTTTGAAATTGCTCAAACATGTTTCCTGGGTGCTAATTGGGTTCGCGACCGGTTTTAGCTTTGTTGCCTGGTTTTATGGTGCCGATGCGCTCTGGCGCGATTTCTTCGTCGGGCAGGCGAATGCGGCGGCCTACGCCGCAGTGGCGCTGTTCACCGTGGGCACCTACGTCTTGGCGGGTTGGCTGCGTGAGCAAACCTGTTTCTGGCTTTGCCCCTATGCGCGTATCCAGGGCGTTATGCTCGACCGCCAAACGCTTGTGCCGACCTATGATGTCGCACGTGGCGAGCCGCGCGGCCGTGTGAACAAGGGGTATTCAGGAGCGGGCCGCAGCTTGGGTGACTGCGTGGACTGCAATCAGTGCGTCGCGGTTTGTCCCACCGGCGTTGATATCCGCCGGGGGCAGCAGGAGGGTTGCATCACCTGTGGTTTATGCATCGACGCTTGCGATGCAGTCATGGACAAGGTCGGGCGTCCGCCTGGGTTGGTGCGCTACGCCTCGCTGGACGAGATCGAAGGCAAATCGGTCAAAAGGATGCTGCTGCGCCCGCGGGTGTGGGTCTATACGACGATTCTGGCGTTAGCGCTTGCCGGCATCGTCTATGGGTTATCCACGCTGTCGGCAATCGACCTGAACGTGTTGCACGAGCGGGCACCACTGTTCGTCCAGCTCAGTGACGGGTCGATTCAGAACAAGTACACGCTGAAGATGCTCAATAAGTCCAACGACGATCTGGTGGTGACGATCTCGGCGCAGAGTTCCGTTCCTATCGAACTCGTCGGTGCGGAGGAACCGTTCACGATCAAGCATGGCGAGGTCACGCCGGCTACCGTCTTTGTCAAGATCAAACGCAAAGACCTGGATGCCGAAAGTGTTCCAGTAACTTTTCATGCCCAGGCCGAGCTTCCTACCGGCGCCGATATCTCGACAGAGCGCGAGAGCGCGTTCTTCGGACCCAGACGCTGATCATGGATCGGACAACCCCAATTGAGTCCAAGTCGGGTTCCGCGTGGCGCAGCCCCTGGGTGATCGGTTGGATGGTGCTGCTCCTGGTCGTGCTCGCGGTCAACGCGGTCATGATCTTCCTTGCCTTCGCGACCAATCCTGGGTTGGTTCGCGACGACTATTATGAGAGCGGTCGCAATGTTGAGCGCACGATCATTACGCGTCAGGAACGGGGGCCGGGCTGGACCATGAACATCGACACGCCATCCGATGTCCGGGCGCTCGAAGCGACAATCGTTCGGTTCGTCGTTGTCGACAAGGCAGGGCAGCCGGTTGCGCCCGATAGCGTCGCCTATTATGCCTACCGACCCTCTGACGCGGGGTTGGACTTCTCGCTGCCAATGGTCGAAGAGGCCCCTGGACGCTATGCTGCGCGAGTTCAGTTCCCCGTTGGCGGCGTTTGGGACACTCTTGTGGAAGCGCGCAACACCAACGGCGAGTATGCGATGAGCCAACGCGTCAGCGTCGCGCAGCCCTGACCCTTGGCAGTTCCTTGGTTGCTGCTGTCGAACGAAGGGGCGGTTCTGCGCACCCGGTAACAACGCCCTTGGTGGATATGCGGTGTTTTCATTGCGGGCTACCCGTCTCGGATGCCACCGGCGAAACCGCTGACGTCGAGGGCGTCGAACGCGTTTTCTGCTGCAGCGGCTGCCGCTCGGTTTGTGAGGCGATACATGCGGCCGGTCTGAAGGGTTTCTATCGTCGTGCGCCGGACGGGGAGACACTGGGTCCGCCGCCGGAGCCGCCCAAGCAGCTTGCCCTGTATGACCTCGACGAGGTGCAAGAAGAGTTCGTCGAGGCCCTGGGGGAGACGCGTGAGATCAACCTGTTGGTGGAAGGCATCCATTGCGCCGCTTGCGTCTGGCTAATTGAAAACGGCTTGGCGGCAACGTCCGGCGTGCGAGAGGCGCGGGTCAACCTGACCGGACGCCGCCTGCGACTCAAGTGGGATAACGGCCAAGTCAAGCTGTCACAGGTGTTGCGTCGACTCGCCGAGATCGGCTACGTGGCGATGCCCTTCGATCCGGATGCCGCTGAAGGGTCGCTGAAGCGCGAGAATCGAGCGCTCCTCTATCGCATGGCTTTTGCCGGTTTCGCGATGATGAATCTGCTATGGATCTCGATCGCGCTGTACGCCGGCGCGGATGATGGCGAATTCCGCGGCATGTTCCACTGGATTGGATTCCTGATCGCTACGCCGACACTCTTGTACGCGGGATTGCCGTTTTACAAGGGCGCTTGGATCGGGCTGCGACGGCTGAACCTGAGCATGGACCTGCCCATTGCGATTGGCGCGTCGATCACCTACCTCTACTCACTCTACGTCACTCTATCAGGGGCCGGTCACGTCTACTGGGATACAGTCGTAAACTTCCTGTTTGTGATCCTGGTGGGTCGTTATCTTGAGGCCATCTCGAAACGTCAGGCGGTGTCGTCGACACAGCGGCTTTTGGATCTTCAGCCAAAGATTGCGACCGTCCTGCGTAACGGAGAAGAGACATTTGTGCCCATTCGGGCCGTACGCGCCGACGATATCGTTCTCGTCCGGCCTGGGGACACCATCCCGGCCGATGGGGTTGTAATAGAAGGCCTCAGCAGCGTCGACGAGGCCATGCTGACCGGCGAGTCCGCGCCGGTGACCCGTGTTCCGGGCGATCAAGTGTCGGCCGGCACGCTGAATGGGTTGGGGGTGCTTCGCGTTCGGGTGGCGGGTGTTCTGCGGGCCAGCGCACTTGGGCGCATCATCCGACTCGTCGAAGAGGCGCAAGCAAGCAAATCACCGATCCAATGCGTGGCGGATCGAATCGTACCCTGGTTCGTCGCAGTCACACTGACCCTGGGCGCGTTGACATTTCTGTTTTGGGCGCGTCAGGACGTTGAGATGGCGCTGATGGCTGCCACGTCCGTGCTCATCATCACCTGTCCCTGCGCCTTCGGCCTGGCAACACCCATGGCCATCGCCGTGGCATCCGGGCTTGGCGCCCGCAATGGCATCCTGGTCAAGAACGGCGCCGTCTTGGAGCTCCTATCGAACGTCGACCACTTTGTCTTCGACAAGACAGGCACCGTGACCGAGGGCCGCCCGATGGTAACGACGTTGACGGATGCTCAGGGCGAATGGAATGCGGAATCCGAGTCAGCCTCGCTGGGATCGGACAAAGAGCAATCACACACGCTGGGACCAAACCGGCGCAGCGCCATCGCGTTGATCGCCGCGCTGGAGCATCTCTCAGAGCATCCGTTGGCGCGTGCTATTACGCATCTTGCCGATGAGGCGGGCATCTCCTATATGCGTCCATCCGTCACCGACGTCGAGGTCGATCCCGGCTTCGGTATCGCCGGAGTCGTGAACGGAAGATCCGTGGTCGTGGGAAACGTCGATTGGCTCCACCGTTGCGGGGTCGAGCCAGCGGGCTGGTCCACGGTGACGACCGGGTCCCTTCCCGGTTCCAGGGTTCGTTGCGCTATCGACGGCACGGAGGTCCTCTGCCTGTCGATCGAGGATAGACTGCGGGCAGATGCGGCGGAGACTATCCGGCGGTTGCGCGACGACGGCTTCAAAGTGACGTTGCTGACCGGTGACCGGCACGCGACGGCGAGACGCATTGCCCAGCAGCTCGGGGGCATTGACGTCATCGCGGAGGTGCTCCCTGGGGAAAAGGATCGGGTGATTGCGGATCTTCAGCGCAGGGGGCAACGGGTTGCAATGATCGGCGACGGCATCAACGACGCGCCGGCATTGGTTCGCGCGGACGTCGGAATCGCCGTCGGCAGTGGTACGGATGTGTCCATCGCAAGTGCCGATATCGTGTTGATGAGCAATGAGTTGATGCGGGTGCGTGACGCCGGACTGTTGGCGCGGCGGACGCTGCGAACCATCCGTCAGAACATCGGTCTATCCATTGCCTACAATGCGGTCATGGTGCCGTTGGCCATGGCGGCTACGATAACCCCGTTGATTGCCGCCGTTTCGATGCCCCTGAGCTCCCTGGCGGTAATCGGCAACTCGGCCCGGATTCGAAGGTTGATCCGTTCCGGTCGCAGCTCAACTCCGGCGCGTCAGTCTCCTGAGCGCGATCGGGATCGGATCGCGGCGCCAGGGGTTGAGTGAATCTATCCCGATGCGCAGCCCAATCTACAGGGTATCGAGGACGAATAGACGTGGATCTCCGAGTATCCAAGCGGGTTACACCCCAGCGCCCCAGTGAGGTATCTATGGAAGTTATCTACGGCCTGATCCCCGGCATGCTGATCCTCGGCCTCGTCGCCGTCGGGGTACTGTTCTGGGCCGCGCGTTCGGGCCAGTTTGACGATCTGGATGGCGACGCAAATCGTATCCTTATGGACGACGATCTGGATGATCGCGATGCACCGCGGTTGCCTGAAGGGGAGGACGCCGACGGCTCCGAAGGGTGCCAGCGCGGCGTCAAGTGACAGGGCGATTGATCGACTATGCCGGATCACTCCGAAGTAGCAGAAATCGACCGAGCCGCTACATGGCATTTAGTGGCCGTTCCGGCCGAGATGGTACATAAGCCAGGCATTGACCGCGAACAGCGCAAATTGCGCAAGACTGGCCCAGCTGCAGATTCCGAGCACCCGCACGCGAGGTTTGACGAAAACCGCGACGATCACGACCGCACTCATCGTCATCGCGGTTACCGCAGAGACGAGATGAGCGCTAGAGATGGCCTCGAAGATCGGGCCCGGCAGATAGACGGCGTCGTCGACCGCGAGCACCAGTAGATTGAACATGTTGCTGCCGAGTAGGTTCCCGATCGCCATATTGACGGCGCCAATGCGCAGCGCCGCGAGCGTGACGACCAACTCCGGCATTGACGTGCTAAGTGCTGTAAACACCGTGCCCGTGAAGGACTGGCCCCATCCCATCGCCAACGCGATGTCCTCGGATACGTAGGGCAGCCAGATGCCCGCAGCGACCACCGCTGCGGCCGCGATGCCGTAGCGTATCCCAACGTAATGCAAGGACTGATCGGCGTAACGATCGATCTCATGTTCAGACAAGCCCTCGACCTCGTCTTGCAGATATCGATGCAGGGTGCGGATAGCTGCGGCGTAGACCAGGATGAGAATCGGTGATGTCCAGGCGAGATGTCCGGCTAATCCCGACAGACCTGCCTGGCCGGCCAAGAGCCCGACGGCGCCAACGCCGATCAAGGCAATGCCGAAGCCGGCGGACATCACATGCTGCCGCTGGGCCCTGGCCAAGAGCGGCTCCCGGCGGCTGAACAGATCGAGAAGTGCGAGGAGCGTGAGGTTGTAGACGCAACTGCCGAGGACATCACCAGCGGCGATGTCAGGAAGCAGAGCGACGGCGGACGCGGTGATGCCCGTGGCGAGTTCCGGCAGCGAGGTCACGGTCGCGATCAACACCAGCCCGACCCAGGTCCCTCCCATGCCGGTCTTGTCGGCGATCGCATCGCCATAGTCGGTCAACTTGACGCCGGCGATGCCGATGATGGCAAAGCAGACGGCATAATTTGCCCAGATGATAGCGACGGCGCCGTTCATGGTTGTTCCAACTTCTGTGCGATCGCGCATGCTCCGGCGTGGTCGCCTGTCCAGGTTATCTAGGACCCCCGACGATGCTGCCGAAAAACCTAACGATGCCTAACGGAAATTGGAGCTAAACTGCTTCGGGTCCGCAAGGACATCGGTCATGATCTTGAGGATTCTGGTCGTGGCGATGCGCGGCACGGTCGTAGCGAGCAACTACCATCTCTAACGCATAACCGAATCAGCGGCAGATGGGACAGCTGAAAAACCGGTCGTTATAGGTGCCATGGAACTTGGTCATGCTTCGGCCGGGTGTGGTTGCGAGGGGGCCGCGTCACGCACTTGGTTGCGGCGGTTGGCCGTGCGTGCCGCGAATGGTTGGCGTTGCGCGTCGCCGATAGCTCCAGCCCAGCCCAGCCGAAGAGTCGGGGCGTCTGGCGGCTAGACGACGCGTGTGCTCGTCCCTGTGCGCCGCACGACTCTGTCGTCTGGGTGCGGCGGCTTATTGGACGCTGCCGAAAGACTTGTCGACTGCTCCAGGAGGTGCCTCGAGACCGGCGAAACGGCAGCCTTGAGCCACCGGTCCACCTGGAAAGATCCCATACAGGTGCTTGAGGCCTCCTTTGGCATGAAAGCGCTCACCGAGCGCGTCGTGCAGGGTCCTGACATTGGGTTGCGCGTGCTCGGTGAAGTATCGCTGCAGCGCGCTGATCACGACCCAATGGTCTTCGGTGAGCTCGACAGCCTCGGCGTTCGCTGCACTGTTGGCGATTTCGCGAGACCAGTCCTCGGGCGCGTGCGGGAAATTCGCATCGCGCTGCACGGCGCCCGGATTCATAACATCTTGCATCGATTGAACCATTGGTCGATCTCCTCGGTCGTCTCTTACTCTGTCTCACTCTATGACTAGAGGTAGCGGAGCCGTGAGCGTTCGTCAAGCCCGCGATTGGATGAAACTGTGCACTGGGGGTCATCGGCATCGGACTATGCGCTTGTTCGGCGAGCAAGGGGTCAGGTTGTCAGCAGGGTGAAGCGGAGAAGCGCCGCCTACGCTGGCGACAACCATGCCTCAGAAGCGTCTGAGCCGAAGTCGTCCGACCTGGTCGCGCCAGCGGCGCGGAAAAGATTTCGACGCGCGGTCGGCCGAGACCGGGGTTCCCTGTGCGGCGAAACGCTTTGGGCTTAACATGACCGGAGGGCAACGCGTTTATGCAACACCGAAGTGAAATGCCATGATGCTGTCGGGTACCGAGGCGCGAATCCTCGACGACAAGTCCGCGGTCGCCGAGGCGGCAACGAGATTGATCCTCAAGCAGGCTCGCGAAGCGATTGCGGCGCGAGGCCGATTCAAGATCCTGCTCGCGGGTGGTACAACACCGACAGCGGCCTATCGTTTGCTCGCGGCACAGGAAGCCGCTTGGAAGGACTGGCATATCTACCATGGCGACGAGCGCTGCGTCGCGATCGGTGATTCCGAGCGTAACAGCCTGGTCGCCGACGAGGCCTGGCTTGATCATGTGGCTATCCCCCGGGACCAGGTTAATACCATCCCGGCGGAGCTTGGCGCCGAGGCGGCCGCAGCAAGTTACGAGCCTGTGATTGCCGATGCGCTGCCATTCGATCTGGTGCTGCTTGGCATGGGCGAGGATGGGCATACGGCAAGCTTGTTTCCTGGGCACGCTATTCCTGGCGAGACGTTGGTGATACCGGTACACGACGCACCGAAACCACCGCCCGACCGTGTATCGCTGACGCCCAAGGCACTTGGCAGCGCGAGCTTAATTCTGTTTCTGATCACCGGCTCCAGCAAGCGCGGTGCTTTGCGTCGCTGGCAACGGGGTGATTCATTGCCAATCGCCCAAGTCGCTGGCGCGGCGTCAAGCATGGTGCTGATCGACCGCGACGCCGCCGACGCGTAACCTGAATTCCCGACCGATATCGATGGCTGTCGGTCATCGAAGCGCGTGTCGACCAGACTCCAATGACACTCGGAACGGATTCCAGCAACGAGCGACAATAATCGGAGCAGTTCCTCAGATGACGATGCAACTTGCGCTGGCCATCGCGCTACACCAACTTGCCACGGTGGTCTGGGTGGGCGGTATGTTCTTCGCCCATTTCGCGTTGCGCGCGTCGGCGCAGCAAGAGCTCTATCCGCCGGAGCGCCTGGCGCTGTTGTTGGCGGTCTTCGATCGATTCTTCGTTTGGGTGTGGATCGCCGTAGTCGTGGTCTGGGCGAGCGGGTTCTGGATCTTCGGCGGAATCTACGGGGCCAGCATGGGCTGGCACGTACATGCCATGATGCTCACGGCGACCGTCATGTCCGCGCTGTTTGTCTACATCTACTTCGTTCCATACCGCGCCATGGGTAAGCTGGTTGCGGCCAGGGACTGGCCAGAGGCCGCGGCTCGTCTGGGCGCGATTCGACGCATTATCCTGGTGAATCTGCTCCTGGGCCTGCTCACCGCCGGCCTGGGTTCGGCGGGGCGCTATTTGCAGTGACCAAGGCATGATGATTCAGAGATTGGTAGTGAGGCGTCAATGTCGCGATCGACGACGTGGTCGTCAGCGCAATTGGTTGCGGGTTGCCGGCGGCACACAGACCGGCGAAAGAGCGGAGCTGGGGCGAACAAGAGCCAACCGCAGCATTGATGGCGTTACCGGTACTCGGCTTCGCCTCTCACATTGGTGCAACAGCCTCTGCCGATGTGTTTGGGAAGCATCTTTTTCGGGTTGACGTCCTCGTCCGGAGGCCGATGGATTCTCCTGCTCCGGATGAGGAGGTTTACCGAGAAGTCGACCGCGGGCTTAGAACGCCGGTCCCGGCTGCTTGCCGAATTTCTTCAGGATGGTGGCAAGGGGGCAAAAGCCTGTAAAGGCCGATTGCAACAGGTTCAGACCAACGAATCCGCTGAACCAGAGCCACATTGGGCTTACTGTCGCGGCCAGGATGGCGGAAATGAGAACAAAGCTGCCGGCGACGGCAAGAACGATTCGCTCGATAGACATGGTCGACCTCTGTAGATATAAGTACATATTGGAAAACGCTAATATACTACAATGACTCGACCGTTTTTCAAACATTTGCAGCTCTGGAACCAGTGTGGCCCATGACCCCTCGGACAGCGCACGGTGCATGGGTCTGATCAGAGGCCTGCAGCGTGCCGATGCCTACCCGCACCCTGTTGAGCGCGTCGAATTGCTGGAGACGCACATCTCGTGGGTGTTGCTCGCCGGCGAGTATGCCTACAAGATCAAGAAACCCGTCGATCTGGGTTTCCTGGATTTTTCGACCCTCGAACGCAGGCGTTTTTTTTGCGAGGAAGAGATCCGACTGAATCGGCGCCTCGCGCGCTCTCTGTATCTCGGCGTTGTTCCAATTGGCGGCCCCGTTGATTGCCCGCGTGTCGGGAGAAATGGAGGGGCACTCGAATATGCCGTACGTATGCGCCGGTTCCCGCAACAGGCCTTGCTGACCTACCGTGAGCCGGACCCGTTGCTCATCGATGCCATCGTGCAGCGTATCGCGTCCTTTCACGGCGGATTGCCGTCGGCATCACGTGAGACGCCGTTCGGCACACCCGCCGCAGTGATTGCGCCGATGCGTGAGAATTTCGTGCAGATCCGCGCGAATGTCGACCAGCCCAAGGCGCTCGCGGCCGCCGCACGGCTCGAACGCTGGACCGAACTCTGGTTCCTGCGGCTGCGGAATCAGCTCGACCAACGCAGAAACCAAGGCTTTATTCGCGAGTGCCATGGGGATCTGCACCGCGGGAATATCGCGGTCATCGACGGCGAGCCGGTGATCTTTGACTGCATCGACTTCAGCCCGCGGCTTCGCTGGATCGACACCATCAGTGAATTTGCATTCCTGGTCATGGATCTACGCGAGGCCGGTAACGCCACGCTCGCGCGTCGCGCGCTGAATCGCTACCTGGAACTTACTGGCGACTATGCCGGGCTCGTGTTACTGCGTTTTTACGAAGTTTATCGAGCCATGGTTCGTGCAAAGGTCGTCGGCATCCGACTGGCGCGGGGCGGAATCACCGGGGATGCGGCGCTGCGCGCCCAGGCAGATCTGGGAGCCTATCTGAGACTCGCTCGCACCATCGCTACTTGCCGCCGTCCGCGACTGATCATCGCCTGTGGTCTCTCCGGTTCGGGCAAGACCTGGCTTTGTGGCGCACTGAGCGAGCGCCTACCACTGATACATTTGCGTTCCGATTTGGAGCGAAAACGGCTGTTCGGTTTGCCAGCAGACGCGCGCACTGCGAGCAGCTCCGGCGCCGGCATTTACAGCCTCAATGCCAGTCTTCGCACCTACGCCCGGCTCCTGGCTCTGACTCGGGACGTCATTGGCGCCGGTTATGGCGCATTGGTGGACGCGACCTTTCTCAAGACCGCGCAGCGTGAGCCCTTCGCCGCGCTCGCGGCGGAGTTGGCTTGTCCGTTCAAGATCCTGGCAACCGATGCGCCGGAGGCTGTGCTGCGTCGTCGCATCGTCGAGCGATCGGCGGTCGGCACGGACGCCTCCGAGGCCGGTTTGGATGTGTTGGACACGCAACTCGTCGGACACGAGCGTCTCACGGACACCGAACGCGCCTGCGCCATCGAGTTGGATACCTCAGAACCGTTGAGTCTCGACCTGCTGGCGGCCCAGCTACGCTGAGCTTTCGCCCGATCGGCACCGATCAAGTGGCGTTCGGCGCTCGTAGCTTTTTCCGCACGGTCATTAGCACCTTGCTGTAGGCATTGTTCCCTCGACCATCCCGTCCGCAGCCCCAGTAATAGTCGTATTGGCTGGTCTCGATAATCCGCCGCGCGCCGGTAGCCAACAGCGCCGCCGCAGCGTCGTCGTGACTGCGACACTTGATGTAGACCCCGCGGGTCATGATCGTCTCTTCAATCTGCTTCCAGTCGTTCCGAATTTCTCGGCGATGCTTCTTGGCAATCTTGCGCGCATCCGCCGGGTGGATTGCACCGAGCACCGATTCGCGCAACTCCTGCGTTTGGAATTTCATACCCTGAAAATAGTGTTCGACTGACGGCCAGTCGGCACCGTCCAGGGAGACGGCGTGTCTGGAGAAGCTGGCGAGTGGGTCCGTCGGGTCGGACATGGACACGCGAATGACTTGGGACTGGTCGACGTTGAACATGGAGAGCTCGCGTTCCCTGGATCTGGGCAGATGCCGATTATTCGCTATTGCTGTTCAAGATTGGCATGGATCGTAGTACCAAGGTTGAGGCAATTCCCGGTGCCGGAGCGTGCCTGCGCGGCACGAGACGGGGTCAATAACATGAGCTATTCCGGGATGCGTGCGGACCTGCCCCAGGGGTTGCCGAACCGTAGCGAAGTGGTGGTGAATCTGCACCCCGAAAAGGGCCTGACTGATGATCAGGAGGCCCACGCGCGGGTAGTGCGTTCCGACGCAACCGCGGGGACGTTCAGCACCAGTTTCGAGTTCACAGCCATCGATACACCGGGCCACCGTTTGAACAAAAGCTAGGTCGATCAACTTTGACGGCGCTGAACCTGATCGGGCGTTGTCACGGCGCCAGACACTCCCGCGAGGGCACTCATTGGTGCGTCAGTAAATAGGGAAACAGTCGGGCTGTGTCGGCGTCGTCGAGCAGGTGCAGACGGGCCATATTTCGTGTCGGTATATCCTCAGGGTCCGGGTAGTATCGCACCGCATGCGCGATGCTCTCTTCGCGGATCAGGTGCAGGATAGGGTAGGGCGACCGGTTGGTCAGATTGCCGGGATCGTCGGCCTCGGTGTCAGCGAAACGGTAGTCGGGGTGGAAGCTGGCGACCTGAAATTCGCCGCTCCAGCCACATCGGTGCAGCAGCGCGTCAACCGGATCTAGGAACTGGTTGAAGTCCTCGAATGCTCCAAAAAGACCAGACAGGATCACCAGCGTGGTTTCCAGTTCCGTCGGGTCCGCGGCGTCGAGACGCAGCAATTCGTCGTGGAGTTGCGCCAGCAGATGCGACTCGTCAGCCGTCTCGCTGACAACCAGTCGCACCGCATTGCGCCGCCATGGCGGCGCTGCGAATGGGCAAAGCCCAAGTCCGATTACGACATCGTCGAGCCAGCTGCGGACTGCCGTCTCCGGGTCGGGCCTCGGCCGGGGATCAAGCTGCGGCTCTGGGGCGGAATTGGGCCTGGGCGGTTGCTTGCGGTCTGGCGCGTTGGTAAGCGGCGCGGGCATGTGCAGGCGCGGCCCTATTCGATCACATAGACTTCGACGCGACGATTGGTCTTTCGGCCGGCGTCGGTCGCGTTGCTGGCGATTGGACGATCGGCGCCGAAGCCTTTGGCGCCGATGCGCCCGGCATCGACGCCGCGCGAGACCAGGGCCGCCATCACCGCGTCGGCGCGCTGTTGTGAGAGTCGCTGATTGATCTCCGCGCTGCCGGAACTATCGGTGTGTCCTTCGACGCGTGCGGTCAGATCCGGGCGCTGTTCGAGCATCGTCGCGACCCGGTCCAGGGTCGGCAGCTCGCCGTCCGGCAGGGTCGCGGCGCCGCTCGGGAACTGCAATTCATCTCCCGCGAGGCTCAACAGGATGCCCTCTTCGGTGAGCTGACCACCGAGTTGGGCGGCTTTGTCGTAGAGCGAGCGCACCTGATTCAGCGAGGCCTTGCCCGCGGCCACGGCCTTTTCGTATTCGGCGCGCTGCGTCTGCATCTCGGCACGGAGTTTCTCCAGGGTTCCATCAGCCTCCGCAAGCCGGCTCTTCAGGCCCTCAAGCTCAGCCGCATGCACCGACTTCAGGGACTCCAACGCCTTGCGCTCGGCGGCCAGTTCGGCGGCGAGCTGTTTGCTCTGCGCCCCAGCCTCGGTTTTGGCCGCTTCACTGGTCGATTGTGCCTTGTCGAGCTGCGCCATGAGTTCAGCACGCTCCTGCTCCAACTTCGTTTCGGCAGTAGCAAACCGTTCTTCGGCGGCCTTCAATGCCCCGGCATGATCGCCTTTGGTCTTTACGAGCTCGGCGCGCAATGCCGCGCGTCCCTCTTGTAGCGTCTTAGCAGCGTCGGCGGCGTTGGCGCGTGTTGCCTTTAATTGTTCGACTTGCTCGGTTTGCTGCGCGCGCAGACGCTCGAGTTCGGTCTGCAACGTGGCGACGGCCTCTGCGTCTTTTCCGCCCTCCGCTGCCGCCGTGGTTGCATCGGCAGCGGTTTGTTTGGCGGCTTCGAGCGCCGCGTTGCTGGCGTCGAGGTCGGCGCGCAATTGTGCGACCTCGGCGTTTAGCGCCTCGGATCTCTTCTGAGCCTCTTCAAATTGTTCCTGTAGCGAGTCGGCAGCTCCCAGTGCGTCGCCCTTGATTGCTTCGAGTTGTCGGATCAGGGCATCGCGCTCGGCTGAGGCGTTCGTCAGCTCGTCACGCAAATTGCCCTTGATCGCCTCACTCTCCGCCAGCTTGGCCTGCCAGTCCTCAGCCTGTTGTCCGGACGAGGGCTGATCCGATGACGACTCACCGGATGTGTCGACCGCTACCTGCATCGCCTCGCGTTGTTGGGTTGTCAATACGAGTTTGCTGGCCAGTTCCTTGATCGCCGCCTCTTCCTTCTTAACCAGTGTCTGAAGCCGTGCCTGGCGTTCTGCGCCTCGGCCCAACTTGTCGCGTAGCGCCGCCTCGAGTTGATTGGCGGTGTTGAGTTCGAAGTCGAGACCCGCAATGGTCTCGTTGTCCGCGGCGAGCTTTGCCTCAAGTTCGCGTTGGGTCTCGGTAACGTCCACCAGTTGTTCGCGTAGCGCCGACTCCGAGTCCTTGAGCGAGGCTAACTGAGTATCGAGTTGGTCCTTATCGGCGGTTAGTGCATAAAATTCCTGCTGCAGCGTCGCGTTGGCGTCATGGGCGGCTGCCAGGTCGGACTGCACGGCGGCGATAGCCTCTTCGTGCTCGGCCTTCGTCGCCGCGATTTCCTCCGAATGCTGTTGTGTAATCTCCGCGACCTCGGTCTCATAATCCTGCTTTATAGCCGCGATGACCTGCTCGTGCTCGCTAGTCATCGACCTGGTGTTGGTGTCGTGCTCGGCGAGCAGCGCCTGTATCCTTTGCTCCGCTGTTTGCGCCTTCTGTGTCGTCTTGCCAAGCGCCGCGTCTGTGCTCAGGAGCGTCTGCGATGTGTCCTGCAACTTCGATCTGGTTTGATTCAGGTCATCCTTGAGCTGGTCGGTGTAGTGATTGTAGAGAGAGTAGACGCCGATCAGTGCCAGCAGTAAGACCCAAAAGGCGCTTTTCCAGATCGTCGTGTCGGAATCGGACATGTCGATGTCTCCTCTGGGGGCCTTGTTGTGGTTCGTCTGCGGCGGACGGTTTTCGAGGATTATGCCGGTTTGTCGCTTTCGGTACACCTTCGGTACACCTAGGAGTCTTACGAGGGCGGATTGGAAGCCAGCCTGCGCCGGTGGCCGGGCGCGGCCTATCGATCCGAACGGCTGCGTGCCGGCGAATATGCGCGTGGTTTTCGTTTCTGGTCGGAACCTGGATGGATAGCGACGACAGGGTTTGTTGGCCAACCCCGGCCGATAATCAGCCGGCGGTGCAACACGCCGTATCCCTTCTCCTCGAAGGCCGGCAACCCGAACGTAGATGAAACAGCCTTTGTCGGAGAAGGGGCCGTGTTGGCTCAAATGAGGACTGCGGATCCAGGTTCCTTGAGGATACAAACCCTGCTCATCATCGAACTCGCCTTCGAGCACCAGTATTCTTTGTCGGGCACCTCAAGTCGCGCCGAGGCAGGGTTTTTGTCTCCGCTGGCGGCTGCCGCTCCCCCAGGGAGATCAGGCGTGAACGGCAAAAACACCAGTCGTCGATTGGTCCCGTTGCGGGCAATGTCACTTCAATTTCGGGCCATGAAACGCATGGCTTTGGTCTGCACACGCCCTGGTTGCGCTATATTGGTGTCAGCGCCTGCCTAGATTTCAGTACCGAGCTTGGGGCTAATCTCGTCAGCGTCGCATTCCCGGGTCAAACTCGGCACGCGATGTCGAACACGAGGTTGGCGAACCGCAAGACACTTCGTCCCACGCTGGGCGCTGATCGTTTCGGCGCCATCTTCACACCCACCATCCTCACCCATGGGAGATCGACATGAGTTGGAAAGAACAGTTGGACAAGGCGATCGCGCAGATCAAGGATGCAGCCGATAGTGAGAAGGCCCGAGAGATTTCCGGGAAGGCCAAATCGACGGCTACGAGTCTGTTGGATAAGGTGAAGGGCGGTGCTGTCGGAGCGGCCGAGGCCTTTCTGGAGGCAAACCGCGATCCGTCTTCGCTGGAGGTCCATTTCCTAAACGCCGACCTCGCCGTACTATCGCCATCGGAGGGCATGGCCATTACACGGCCTGATGCGGCGTCGCTGGTCGTTTCTGACGGCGAGGGCAACGGGCTGGTTATCAATGCGGCGGCGGATCCCGCTTTCGTTGTCGAGCAAATCGGCAACGTGACTCAGGTGAGCGGGAATACCTTCGATCTGGGCGCGGAAGATGGTGTCAACCTGATCGTCACCAAGTTC
>JBATTL010000379.1:0-3384 GCA_049670525.1 Thiohalocapsa sp.
AGCCTGCCGGCAACCGCGTTCCCCGCCCAGCACGCCGGCGCTCGGCACCACCGCCGCCACTACCAGGTCGACTTTCGCAACGGCGGACTCGTTGTCGCTCCGCTCACCACCGACCCGCGCCGTCTTCCGGACTGGCAATGGGGTCTGCGGCTGGTCGGCTACGGGACCCCGGAACGCCCCGAGCGTGTGGCCAACGCTCGGATCGAGGTTTGCGCAGACCGGCTCGAATACCGGCGCGGCGCCATCACCGAGTGGTACGAGATGAAGCCCTCGGGACTCGAGCAGGGCTTTACCCTGCACCGGGCGCCTGTCCCCGGCGCCATCGACGTGATCCTGCATTTGGCCATCGACGGTGACCTGCGCGGCGAGTGGGCAATGCCCGGTCAGGCGGTTGGGTTTCGCACCGCGTCCGGCGAGCTAGCGCTGAGCTACGGCGATCTCAAAGCCATCGATGCGAACGGTCAGCTGGTCCCGGCGCGTTTGATCCTCGGCCCCCGTCACCTAGCGATCCAGGTCCAGGTCCGCGACGCGGCCTGGCCCATCGTCGTCGATCCGCTGATTGCCGAACCTGGTGAGCCGGTGCTTGATTGGCTCGAGACCGAGCACTGGATGAGCGACTCCGCAAACTCCGTGCAAGTGCCGATCAGCTGGAACCGCTTCTATGGTGAGCCGGCATTAACCGCGCAGTACTGGCTGAACGACGAACTGGTGCTGACCCGCGCGGTGGAGGACGGCAATACGCAATTCGGCAGCGCGACCCTGACGATCGCGCAGCCCGGCGAGTATTCGCTCACCGTGTCGCTCTGCGATACCGATGGCTGCAGCGAGTCAGAGCCGGTTTCGCTCAGCGTGTTCGATGATGGGGATGGGCTCGCGTTCGTGGACTCGGGCGCTACCGAATCGGCAGCCATACTGACGTTCGAGGAGGCGCAGCGGATTGTCAACGAGACGCGGGCAAGGCTCGCAAATGACGCCCTAGCCGGGGACTTCGCCGCGGTGGCAATGGATCAGACCTGGGGCGCCTGGTTTGCGGGCTTTGTCGGGAAAGCCGCACTCAAGTATGGGCTCACCATGGGCTTCGAAGCCTTGCTCGGGGAGATCGGTCTCCGGGCTGACGGCCCCGATCTTGCCGCGCAGCTTGCCGGCATCGATCAGTCACTCGGCGAGATCAGAACGCAGCTCGACGACATCTCTCGCAAGATCGATGTCGGCAAGGCCGACACGGACTTCAAGAACTCGCACCGGTTGGCCGATGTGGCGGTTCAGAACATCAAGACCATCGCCGGCAACATCGCGGCCGCCGAGGCCGGTACCTCCGCGCCGACACAGTTTCAGCTCGAGAGCTGGGCAAAGGACAACCGCAACAATATCGGGGCGCTGCGCAGCCTGCTCACCAACTCGCTCACCGGAGCGGTGCCGTTGATGCTCGATTATTACCAGGTCAAGTACCCGGTGAGCACCGGCATCGAGATACGCACCGAGGTCGACGGCTATCTCAACGGCTTTCGTGCCGCCCTCGGCATTGGGCTATTGAATCAGGCCTGGCTGTCCGACGCCTTCGCGCCGAACGCGCTCTACGACGAGGGAGCCGACTCAGACGCCCGTGCGACCGTGGTCAGTGCCTACAACATGACGGGGGCACCCTACCCACAGCCATCAATCAGCCAGCCCAGGTTCATTCATCGCATCGGCACCGCTTGGGCACTGATCGACTCTTCGCAACGCTACATTCGCGGATATTATGCCCCCCGCGTGAAGACGCAGAACCGCAGCGAGGTGTGGTCGATCTACGGGACGATCGGTGCCGGCGTCAATGCACCCGGTGGCCGCACGATCGACGACTACATGGATGACATTGGGGTCAAGCGCATATTCCAGGACCCGAACTCGGTCCGTATCGATGAGCGCGACAGCGTCTTCGAATGCGAGATCTGGGTCAGGTACGATCGCCTGTATATCGCGGGCAACACAAGGGCCAGCGACAGCCCAACTGCGTACAACAGAAAGTTCTCCTGTGCCTTCGGAGGCAGGGGGCCACGCAGCGAGGCTCGCACGAAGCAGTACGAACTGTCCACGTCCTTCTCGTCGACCCAGTGGGTCGACACGCGCAGTGTGCCGACCAACGCCTGGGGCATGCCGGCACTGACCGATGCGGATTCGATCCGAGGCTATCGTGACGGCATCGATGTCACGTCCTTGACCCGTGGAGACGGCAACGCGATCAAGTTGGCGATCAATATCCCGCATAGGCTTGAGGACAAGTACATGCAGTTGCATGATCCGGAGACCGGCGCGCTGCTGACCACAACGATGGACGTGCCAAAGTCCGGCAATTCGTGGACTCTCCCTAACGTCCCCGCACCAAACGGTGCTGTCGAGGTGCGTCTCGGCAACCCATTCGGCAAACAGAGCGATGGCGAGATGGTCGTTTTGGAAAGCACCTTGGTTACCGCAAACCCCGGTTCGACCAGCATCGCTCTGACGATCCATCAGAACTGAGGCGATTGCCAAGATCAGCGACAAGGAGTTGGTCGGGCAAGACGCTCGACCCTGATGCGCGTCTTGGTCCGACCGAGATTTCGGCTTGGGACATAGTGCTCGGTGGCCGCTTTCCCCAAACGTGGGATTTCGCTCTCTTTCGTCGACCGGCGTTGCTTCCGCAATCATCCAATGTCTGGAACTATCACAGATGCCCATGGCCGACCCTGGCTGGCGTAGAAACGCCCGAGCGAGAACGAACGCCGCACCCTTTACGTCGCCACGACCCACGCGCGGGTGAAGCTGACGCTACCCGGACTCAGCGGCGATCGGCAACTCCGTCGCCCACCTCCCCAAATTTGCCGCCGCCGAATGGCTGCCGCGACTTGACCGGATCGAGCAAGTCCGCGTCGAGGCACTGCTGCACGGCCAGACCCAGGACAGGCCAGCGTACGCAACGCTCAGCCGCTGAGAGTAGAGGGAAGTGCTGCTGCTGGAGGCCCGTTGACTTGCGCGAATGGACGAGAGGCGCGATTCGTAGCGGTGCGACGGAAACCGCCCCTTCGCATCAGAACGCGCTGCAAAGGGGAATTGTGCGATAAGAAAGCGTTGACGGGCACGCCCTCATCGAGAGGTCCTGAAACCGCCGAAGACAACAGCGTAGCGTTAACGATTACACGCTACTGCCGTTCGACGCAAAGGCGAAGTTCGCTTCTCAATACTGTCTGCTTTTACGTGACCACAAGGCTTGAGGCCGGTACGAACAGGACTCTCGGTTACGCGGATCGCCATTCATAACAACGAGGAGAAATCATGCTCAAACGCATGTGGAGTTTGTTCCTACAGGGCATAGCGTTGATCGCTCCTGCCGCATTGACGATCGGGCTGCTGGTTTGGCTGGGTACC
>JBATTL010000380.1:0-11308 GCA_049670525.1 Thiohalocapsa sp.
GTATCCGTCCTATCTGCGTAAGCAGATGGGAGACTTCGTCAGCGGCAAGCGCAAGCATGCCGACAGCGCGCGCTGCGGCGATGTAACACCTGCGCAAGCGGATGCGGTAATCGATCATCTGGTGGAGTTGGGAAAATGAACAAGGACAAAAGCATCGGTGCACCGACGGTAGGCATGCTGGAAACGGTCACCGGCGGCGTCGAAGGCGCCCAGCCTCCCTATCGCATCATGCGCGTTTACACCGGCAGTCAGGGTGTGCCGGGCCGTTGAAAAGACCAACCAAGAAATTTCTGAGAGACGCGAAACAGGCGGCAATTCAGGCATTCACCCCGGGACAGCGCTGGTTGTCGGAGACCCAGGGCGAACTTGGGCTCGGGATCGTGGCCGAAGTCGACGCGCGTCTGGTCCGATTCCTGTTCCCGGCCACCGGCGAGGAACGCGCCTATGCCCGGCACAACGCCCCCCTTTGGCGGGCGGTGTTCGGCGTCGGTGACCACGTGCGTGATCTTGACGGGAATGAGCTTGAGATAACCGCCCTCGATGATCACGAAGGACTGGTCACCTACCGGGTACGCGATACGCACGGCGGCGAGCATGATCTGCCGGAGGCCGCGCTGGATCCACATCTGCATCTCAATCGCCCTCAGCAGAAGCTGCTCGCAGGCCGGCTGGACAAGGACATCTGGTTCCGTCTGCGACAGCGTACCTGGCAGCAGCAGGGAGACTGGTCAGTATCGCCGGCGCGGGGTCTGGCCGGCGCGCGAATCAGCCCAATTCCGCATCAGTTGGGCATCGCCTCCGAAGTGGCGGGACGCTGGGCACCGCGGGTATTGCTCGCGGATGAGGTAGGGCTGGGCAAGACCATCGAGGCGGGGCTGATCCTGCATCGACTGCTGCTGGAAGGCCGGGTACGGCGGGTGCTGGTCCTGGTGCCCGAGCCATTGCTACACCAATGGCTGGTGGAGCTGCTGCGGCGCTTCAACCTATCGTTCACATTGCTCGACCGTGAGCGTCTTGCAGGGTCCGGCAGCGACGATGCCAACCCCTTCGACTCCGCTCAACGGGTCCTTTGCAGTCTGGAACTGCTGACCGAGACGCCCGCGAACGCCGCCGCGGTGCTCGGTGCGGATTGGGATCTGCTCATCGTCGACGAGGCCCACCACTTACATTGGACGCCGGAGGACAGCGGGCTCGACTACGATCTGGTCGAGGCACTGGCCGAGCAGACGTCGGCGGTGCTGCTTTTGACGGCAACACCGGAGCAATTCGGCCGCGCCGGCCATTTCGGCCGACTTCGTCTGCTGGACCCCGACCGCTTTAGCGACTACGCGACCTTCCTGGCGGAAGAGGCAGACTATGCACCGGTGGCCGAGATTGCGACGCGGCTGCTGGACGGCGAGTCACTCGAGCCGGCTCAACAGGAACGACTCGACGCCCTCCTCGGCGACACGGCGGAACTCGCGACGGACGATATCACCGCGCGGCTGCTGGACCGCCACGGGACGGGCCGCATCTTATTCCGCAATACGCGTGCAACCATCGCCGGCTTCCCGGAGCGCCGCGCCCACGCCTATCCGCTGCCTGCGCCGGACGGCTATGTGTTACCCGCGGCCATTGATCCTCTGCACCCTGAGCGCGATCACGAGGATGATTGGACCGAGCGTGATCCACGCGTTCCCTGGCTCATCGAGACCCTGCACCGGCTTCAACCCGCCAAGGTATTGCTGATCGCCGCCCATGCGGACACGGTGCTGGACTTGCGTCGACATTTGCACGAGCGCGCCGGTATCCATGCCGCCGTGTTCCACGAGGGCATGGAGATCGTCGAACGGGATCGCGCCGCGGCCTATTTCGCCGACCCGGACGAAGGCACCCAAGTACTGCTTTGCTCGGAGATCGGCAGTGAGGGCAGAAACTTCCAATTCGCCCACCAACTGGTGTTGTTCGACCTGCCGCTGGACCCGGATCTGCTGGAGCAGCGCATCGGCCGGCTCGACCGCATCGGTCAGACCCGCGCCGTCGATATCCATGTCCCCTACCTGACCGGCACAGCGGGCGAAACCTTGCACCGCTGGTACGCGGAAGGGCTCGACGCTTTCGCCGCCAACTGCCACTCCGCCGCCGCCGTCTACGAGCGGCTTGCGCCGCGATTGCAGGACGCGCTTGCCGACTCCGGCACGACCGACGCGCTGGTGACCGAGGCCGCGACCCTGCGTGACACCCTGAACGCGGAGCTGACGGCCGGCCGCGACCGGCTGTTGGAGCTCAGCTCACATCGCCCCGGCATCTCGACCCCGCTGGTCGACGCGCTGCTGGCCCAGGACCGCGACCCGGCCCTGTTCGAGTACCTCTGCGCCTTCTGGGATGCCTTCGGCGTAGACCATGAACCCGGTCCCGGCGGTTCTACCGTGCTGCATGCGGGTCGTCATATGCTCCAGGAGCGGTTCCCCGGACTGCCGGAAGACGGTCTCACGGTCAGTTTTGATCGTCACCATGCTCTGGCCCATGAGGATCGAGCCTTCCTGACATGGGAGCATCCGATGACGCGGTCGGCGATGGAACTGCTGACCAACTCCGATCTGGGTACTGCGACGGTCTTATTGACCCGCGACTCGCGCTTCAAGCCCGGCGCGCTGCTGCTCGAGATGTTGCACGTGGCCGAGTGCCCGGCGCCGCCTGAACTCGCGGTGGGTCGCTTCCTACCGCGGTTGGGTCTGCGGGTCCTGCTCGACGAGCGTGGCCGCGACCATGCCAAAGACATCCCCAGCGATGTCCTTTCCGGCAAGTGCCTAACCGGGAATCGCAAGCTGGCTGGTGCCCTGCTGGAAACCAAGGCGGAGTCCATCGGTCAATTGCTCGCGGCCGGTGACGCGCTCCTAGTGAAGGCTCAGGGCCGACTCCAGCGGGCGGCGATCAAGCGCATGGAACAGATGATCGACGCCGAAATTGAGCGCATGACCGCGCTTGCCGCCGTCAATCCGGCGATCCGGGCAGATGAGATCGAATACCTGGGCCTGCAACGTGCCCGGCTGCGAGATGCGCTGACACGCATTCATCTGCGGCTCGATGCACTGCGGCTGGTCGTGCACGCTTAAGCAAGATCGCATCGAGCCCGGACAATGCGATTCGGCGGATTGCGATCCAGGCCGTGATACCAGTGTTTCGAAAAATCGATCTGTCGTGACGTGCATCCGGAGCGTGCCGCTCCCATGTGACACGGTTGTCATGATAAACGAGGGCATGCCAATGTCCGCAACGCGATACAACCGCCGTGACTTTCTGACCTTGATGGCAGGGGCCGCCGCCGCGGCCGCCGATCAGACCCTGGCAGCCGCAAGTCCGACGCGCACAACCGCGCTGACCAAACCCATTCCCTCCAGCGGCAAGCCCTTGCCGTTGATCGGCATGGGTACCTGGATCACCTTCAACGTCGGCGATGACCCTCCGGCGCTGGACGCGCGCACGGAAGTCCTACGCGCCTTTTTCGGCGCCGGCGGCGGCATGATCGACAGCTCGCCAATGTACGGCTCGGCCGAAGCCGTTCTCGGCACCGTTCTCCGGCGGTTGGACTATCCCGATGGGCTATTCGCCGCAACCAAAGTCTGGACCGGTTCGGTCTCGGACGGACCGTCGGAGATCGCGGCGTCGCAACGATTATGGAATCTCGATCGGATGGACCTGCTCCAGGTACACAATCTGTTGGGCTGGCAGGGGCACCTGGAGACGCTGGGACGCATGAGGGCCGAGGGGCGCCTGGGGTACGTGGGCGTCACCACGTCCCACGGCCGTCGCCACGAACAGCTTGAACGGATCATGACCACGCAGCCCATCGACTTTGTGCAGCTCACCTATAACATCGTTGACCGCGACGCAGAGGCGCGACTGCTGCCCATTGCCCGGGAGCGCGGTATCGCCGTCATCGCGAATCGTCCGTTCCAGCGCGGCGAATTGCTCGAACGGGTGCAAGGCCGTTCGCTGCCCGGCTGGGCCGCCGAAATCGGCTGCGAGAACTGGCCCCAGGTGTTGTTGAAATACATCGTCTCCCACCCGGTGGTGACCTGCGCAATCCCGGCCACGAGCCGAGTCGCCCACATGAAACAGAACATGGGCGCCGCCCGCGGCGTACTGCCGGATGCTGCGCTGCGTCACAGGATGGCAGCGGAATTCGCGAGGTTATGATGACCGTCGCATCGCGCGCCCGACTGCAGCAAGCAAGGGCCCGGAGCATGCAGCGCCGTTTGTTCGAAAGCATGAAAACCGATCCCGGTCAATGGGGTGTGATCCGCCATGGGCCGCTTAGGGAAGCGCTGGAATATACAGCGCGGCCCGAGCAGGGCAGCATCCCCCGCACAGCGCGGCGGCACTGAGGCGGCTCGTGACGGAGTGGCTGGGCTACTCGCTCGCCGACTTTGTTCCGGTCTCGCACATCACCTATGTGCGACTGTTCGAGCGCTACGATGGCCGCCACTGGCCTGCAGTCCTGTTCGGCGTCGCAGTGGGATTCAGTGCGCTCTGGTTGCTGCTCCGGCGAAGCAATCGAGCAACCGGGGTGGTGCTCGCCGCATGCGGCTGCTGTTGGATTTGGATCGCCTGGGCCTTTCACTGGCAGAGCTATGCGCCGCTGAACTGGGCAGCGGTCTATTTCGCTGCGGCTTTTGCGATCCAGGGAGTGCTATTGATCGCGTTCGGTCTCGGCACCGCCCGTCAGCGCCTGCGGGTTGGCAGCGACTGGGCAGCGTGGTTTGGCTACGGGCTCGTCGCAATCGCCCTGATCGCCATTCCGCTGCTCGCGCTATCCATCGGTGGTAGGACATGGCCCGGACTGGAACTGTTCGGCTCCGCCCCGGACCCCACCGCAATTGCGACTTTGGGACTTGCGGCGGCAGCGCGCCAACGCTTCGCATGGTTGCTGGTGGTCATTCCAGCCTGCTGGTGTCTCGTCAGCACCGCGACCTTGGTCGTGATCGCTGACCCGCTTTGGCCGCTGCCGTTGGTGTCGACTCTTGCTGGCATCCTGATCATGGCGCTCAGGCTGCCAGGGCAGCGAAACGATGGTGCGGTCTGAGCGGTCTGAGCGGTCTGAAAGCCGAACCAACCAGACCAGGAATGCGCCGAATCCAATCCCGACGTCGCCGCATGAACCTGCTCTACTCCATCAATCCCCAGGGGAATGCCCATGTCATGCCACTCAAGAATGCTCTTTTTCGCCACGCTGCTTTGGTGCAACTCGACAATTGCGGAGGTTCAGGTCGGCGATTTCTCCGGCGGCAGTGCGGGCGGCGCCTTCCCGAGCGGCTGGCGTGTCGCGAAACTGCCAGGGGTCGATGCGACGCGGTTCAGCATGGTGGACGTCGATGGCGTCACCGCGTTGCGGATGGATGCAGCCGATGCCGGCGCAGCCCTGTTTCGACCGGTCCGAGTCGACCCCGCGGAAACGCCGATGCTGCGCTGGCGTTGGCGTGTGGGTGCTTTAATCCCAGGTTCGGACATCCGCCGCAAAGACGGCGACGACCTGCCGGCTCGACTGTACGTGATGTTCGACTATCCGCTGGACAAGCTGACGCTGATCGAGCGCGGAAAGATCAAGCTCGCCCGCACCGTCGCCGGTGACATGGTCCCGGCCGCTGCCCTCTGTTACGTCTGGGATAGCCGGCTACGCGCTGGGACATCCCTGTGGAATCCCTATACCGACCGTGTCCGTATCATCGTCGTCAATAGCGGCGGGGCCGATCTTGGCCAATGGGTTAGTGAGGAACGGGACGTTGCCGCAGACTTCCGCGCCGCGTTCGGCGAAGAACCGCCCCGGATATCCGGTATCGCCGTCGGTGCGGATACCGATCAGACCGGAGCGACGGTTAGCGCCTGGTTCGGTGACATCGGCTTCTCGCGACGGTGATGTCGCGGTTGCATACTCTGCAGCACCACTGCTGGCCTGGTGCTCGGCAAGAGACCTCAGATGGTTGAGCGCTCTCGACCCCAGTCCCCGAACGCGAACGAGCGTTCCAGTGCCATCGCTGCTCGCTCTGGCCAGTGGAGCCCGAACATGTCTGCAGCCTACGCGAACAGAGCAAAAAAAAGCCCGGCGGGGAGCCGGGCTGGAAACGTCTCATGTGAGAGAGACGAGGAGGACCTGGGTTGCCTCGTGCCGGCTTGCCGGTCGGCCCGAGGCGAATCGGGTCAGATGATGATCGTTGAGTCGCGTCTGCGTTGGAGTTGCGAGCCGGTCAGTGAATGAACAGACCGCCGTTCACAGGCAGGTTGATACCGGTGACATAACCGTTCTCGTCCGCAACCAAAAAGGCGATCGCGCTGGCGATTTCTGCCGGCTTGGCCATCCGGCGCATCGGCACGGTGGCAACGATCGCGTCACGTACGTCGTCGCGCATGGCAAGGGTCATTGCGGTCTCCACATAGCCAGGCGATACGGTGTTGACCGTGATGCCCTTCGAAGCGCCTTCCTGCGCCAAGCTCATGGTGACGCCATGCATGCCGGCCTTCGCCGCAGCATAGTTGGCCTGACCGAACTGGCCACGCTGGCCGTTGACGGAAGAGATATTGACGATACGGCCAAAGCCTGCTTCGAGCATATCTTCCCAGACGTTGCGGGTGACATTGAACACGCTGCTCAGGTTGACGTCGATGACGGCGCTCCAGTGCGCTTCTTCCATCTTCTTGAACGTCTTGTCGCGCGTAATCCCAGCGCAGTTGACGAGCACTGCCACGGGCCCGTAGGCCTCTTTGACGTTCGAGATCATCTTGGCGCTGTCGTCAAACGACGAGACATCCGCAGCGATGGTCTCGACTTCGAAGCCGATGCCGCGCTGGTCGTTCTTCCACGCGGCCGCTGCTTCTTGCTCCGACGGATGATGGTTGGCAACGACGCGATATCCGTCGCTGGCCAAACGCTGACAGATGGCCGTGCCGATGCCACCGATACCGCCAGTTACCAGTGCCACTCGTGCTGGGGTGGTCATAGCTGGTTCACCTTACTTATGTGCTTATGGGTTCGCGGCAATGACGCCTTGACCCGCCGATTGACCGGCAGGTCGGGTATCAGAGCTATGATGCCGGTCCACGGCGCTTGTTCGATCGATCCTTGCGGCGGACAGCCCATCCCTGGGCGTCCCATTCCTTATCATTACTCAGACCATGCCATTACTCAGGCGGCCTGTCAGCCCTCAGACGGTGACGGCATTGCGCACTGCGGTGCTGCCCTTCTTGGCGTCAGCCATTGCAGCGTCGAACCAGCCGCGATAATCGCTCCGGATCTCACCAGCCAGCTTCATATTGGACTTGGACTCTTCCAACATGCGCTCGGTAATGGCCTTGGCCATCTCCACCTGACCCTTGTAGAGCTCACTATAGCCCTTGGCCTCGGTGGACAGGGCCGCCATACGCACGCCCTGGTCCATGAAGACTTTCATAACGTCAATCTGACGAGATGTGACGGTCTCCGCCAGCTTCAGGTTGAGCTCGCCCAGAGCGCTCATGCGCTCGACACTCTTGCTGGTCAGCTCGTCGTAGGTGCTCATGATGTCTTTGGTACTCATTGTGTTCACTCCGGTCTTGTTGCGTTGCAACATATGTTGCAGTGCACAATAGTCGCCGAAAAAGACCTTGTCAAGGGGTTGGGTGCCCCATTTTTGCTGCGGTGCAGCATCATGCCTGAGTCGCCATGCTGGTAGCCCATCTCCGGCCGCGTACCGAGTCTGGCAACAACGCGGCCCCGATGCCCGAGTCAGTCCGTCAACCAGTTCCGCGGTACCAGATAGCGCTCGTAGAGCTTGGCCTCGGGGCTGCCGGACTCGGGCTGCCAGTTGTAACGCCAACTAACCTCGGGAGGCAGCGACATCAGGATGGACTCGGTGCGCCCGCCCGATTGCAGCCCAAACAACGTACCGCGGTCAAACACCAGATTGAATTCGACGTAGCGTCCACGCCGGTACTTCTGGAACTCTCGCTCGGCGTCGCCGTAGTGCAGACCCTTGCGCCGCGTGACGATGGGTTGATACGCGGGCAAGTAGTGGTCCGCGATGCTGCGCATAAAGGCGAAGCTCCTGTCGAAGCCCCATTCGTTGAAGTCGTCGAAAAAGAGCCCGCCGACACCGCGCGGCTCGTCACGGTGCTTGAGATAGAAATAGCGGTCGCACCAGTCCTTCAACCGGGCGTGCAACGCCGCCGCGTCGCCGTCGCCAAAGCCCTCGCAAGCCGCGCGGGCGGTTCGATGCCAATGGACCACATCTTCATCGTTGCCGTAGTAGGGTGTCAGATCGAAGCCACCGCCGAACCACCAGACCGGAGCATGGCCTTCCTTCTCGGCGATGAAAAAGCGTACGTTCATGTGCGACGTCGGCACGAACGGATTGCGGGGATGCATGACCAGGGACACGCCCATGGCATGAAAACCCCGGCCAGCGAGCTCCGGCCGGTTCGCACTTGCGGAAGCCGGTAGGGCATCACCCTGAACATCAGAGAAGTTGATGCCGCCTTTCTCGAACACGTCACCGTTCTCAAGTATCCGGCTTCGCCCGCCACCACCGCCGGGGCGGGTCCAGGCATCCTCGCGAAAGCCTTCGCCACCGTCTTCGGCAGCGAGCGCGTCACAGATGCGGTCCTGGAGTTCGAGCAGGTAGCCGCGGACGGCATCGATGTCGGGCTGGTCGGTCATGATTTGCCAAGTCGTGGTCGTTGTCTTGACACCCATGGTACCGAAGACAGTGGCAGGGGAGTAAGCGCTCGACCTGTTCCAATTGCCGCCAGGGATATAGATGTCGACAAACTGCGCCCGTCCGCTAGGCTTGCGTAACAACCATCACCGACGGAGCGAGCCGGATGTACCTGCGACGAATCATGATGATCCTATTGCTGTTTGCGCTGGTTGCCGCTGGCACGACCATGGCGGCCGGGCAGCGTGTCGAGTTTCTCGGCATGAGCACGGAGGCCCCACAGGAATGGGTTGCAGAAGACCCCAGCAGCAACATGCGGCTTGCCCAACTCCGGATCCCAGCGCCCGACGGAACGCAATATGGTGACGCAGAGCTGGTGGTCTACTACTTCGGGCCTGGGCAGGGCGGCTCCATCGACGCCAACCTGCAACGCTGGGCGTCCCAATTCTCGGCCCCTGACGGGACTCCGGTGGAGCCTGTGATAACGAGCTTGTCCGGATCGCTGGCCGCGACACTCGTGGAGCTTCGCGGCCACTACGCCCGAGGCGTTGGGATGGGACCAACCGGTGACGCACTGCCGGATCGCATGCTGCTCGCCGGTATCGTTGAGACGCCCGAGGGCAATCTCTATCCGCAACTGCATGGACCTGCAGACCTGGTGGCGGCGCAAAGGGATGCGTTCGTCGATTTCGTCGAAGGCATCGCGCCCGCCTCAGGCCAGTAACCCGGGGAGAGGCAGGTCTTCTGGCTGCTATGCCCTGCGGGCTGTAGAACGAAGACCGCGCCCTTGTCCGCGCTATCGCCTAAAGCTCGGTCAAGCTCGCTGCCTTGTGGCGCATGACGGAGCGTCCGTTTCCGCTTCGCGCTTTGATCCCTTTGCCGCACGCCCCTGACAATGACGGCGGACGGTCGGCAGGACGATCTTTAGTCGTTGATACCGCTCAGCGAATTCGGTCAACGCGAACTACTGTGACATTTGTCACAGCCGATGAATGGCCCAGTACCGTAGTAGGATTTTGGGCTAAGGACTAAGCTAAGAGTCAATTACGGTTATCTCAGGAGAGCGCTATCCGCCCGGATAAGCTGGGCACCGCGCTGCAGAGAACGTCCTCGCTCAAGGAAGCAATCGATTTGAACACGCCACGCAAGTTCCGAATCAAGTTCACGACGGCAGCGCTCTTCGTCCCTCCGTTGGTCGCGCCCATGGCGCTTTACGCCGCCGACGTCTCCGAGATCGAACTCCGCCGGCTGCTGGAGCCGACCCCCTCTGAATTGGCGCAGGAGGCCGCCGGACGGATCTATATCTACGACGGTCTGCGGGACACTGATATCGACCTTGCCCTTAGCGAGCAGTTCGATCGCGTCGAGCATATGATGTTCATCAGGACGAAGAAGACCGACAAGAGCGGCGACGTCAAACGCGATGATAAGACCGGCGCCGTCGAGGTCGAAGACGACGGCTGTTGACAAGCGCCCGAAACAGCAGGATTTGAGGCCATTACGCCCAGGAGATCAGCGTGCAACGAAGAGACGCCCTCAGGACAGGTATTTCGGCATTGTCCTTGTCCGGTCTCTGGGCGGCGGGAGTCCTCCTTCCGGAGGCATTGTTTGCGGCCTGGCCCAGCGCCGCCTTCGAAGCCGATGATCTCCAAACTGCGCAGCGCCTGTTTTTTGGCGAGACCGTTGCCGAGACCAGCGACCAGATCGTCATCACCGCGCCGGACGTCGCGGAAAACGGCCGGGTCGTGCCGGTCGAAGTGGCCATTAGGCTCCCGGAACCGACCACTTTGACACTGTTTTCCGACGGCAATCCGTCCCCCCTGCTGGCCCGTGCGCGTTTCACCCCGGCGGTCGAGTCGCGGCTGGCGCTGCGCGTAAAACTCGGCCAGAGCTCGAACCTGATCGCTCTCGTGGAAGCGGACGGGAAGCTCTACAGGCAATCCCGCGCGGTCAAGGTCACGGCGGGGGGCTGCGGCAGCTAGAAACGCGGTTGGCTGTCGGCATTGAGCGTTGACTGAGGCGATTGAGAGAAATCGGCTTAGGATAACCGTCCCCGAGCGGACCGAAGCGCGGCCCCTGGGCGGGCAAAACCGGCTTCTGGACCCATCCATTTCGCGATTGACCATAGAGTCAAAGCAGCATGAGCAACGATCAAGGCAGAATTCGAGCCAAGTTAAAAGACGATGTGATCTCGGTAAGGGTGCTCATCAACCACCCGATGGAAACCGGCAGCCGCAAACATCCCGCGAGCGGCGAGATCATCCCCAGGCACTTCATCCAAGAAGTGGTCTGTGAACACAATGGCCAATCTGTGATGACTGTTGACTGGGGCTGGGGTATCTCGGCCAATCCGTACTTATCCTTCGATGTCAGAAACGGCAAGGTCGGCGATACGGTCGCGGTCCGGTGGACGGATGATCAAGGGCAAGCTGGCTTTCTCGAGGCGACCGTGGCCTAGCGAATCGCTGGAGCATCTAGGGCTTTCGGTATTTAACTGACCCGATTCGGCGATCGAAGCCACTGAACGGCAGGGCGCATGTGCGACGGAATTCCGCCGCGCGATATTCTGAGATTCCAAATTCACAATGGCCAGATTCCGCCTGGTCCGCCAGGATTTCCTTGCGTTGTCGTGATTGGACGGT
>JBATTL010000381.1:0-10635 GCA_049670525.1 Thiohalocapsa sp.
TAACACGTAGGATACTGTCTGTCGCGAGCCTGGGCATTGTGCGGTACATGTTGCGTGTTTCGGCGCTGTTTAAAACTGCTTCGCCAAATCCATTCCGGCGTAGAGCGACGCCACCTGGTCTGCGTAGCCGTTGAACATCAGGGTCTTGCGCTTTTTGGAGAACAGGCCGTCTCCGATCATACGATGGCGGGCCTGGCTCCAGCGCGGATGATCGACCTCGGGATTGACATTCGCGTAAAAGCCATACTCGTCGGGTTGCAGAATGTTCCAAGTCGCGGGCGGTTCACCTTTGCTGAAGCTGATACGTACGATCGACTTGATACTCTTAAAGCCGTATTTCCAAGGCACGACCAGACGGATCGGCGCGCCGTTCTGCCCCGGGAGTACCTCACCATACAGACCGGTGCCGAGAATGGTCAGCGGATGCATGGCCTCATCCATTCGGAGACCTTCGACGTACGGCCAGTCGATCACGGCGCGGCGTTGCCCCGGCATCTGCTCTGGATCATAGAGCGTCTCAAACGCGACATATTTGGCCCTTGACGTCGGCTTGAAGCGAGCCAACAGATCCCCGAGAGGAAAGCCCACCCAGGGCACAACCATTGCCCAGGCTTCGACGCAGCGCAGCCGGTAAATGCGTTCCTCTTGCGTGAAGCCGGAGAGCATATCCTCGATTCCGATTTCGCCGGGTGCGTCGCACTCGCCGTCGACGACCAGGGTCCAAGGGCGCGTCTTGATCTTATGGGCGTTGCGCTCCGGGGCGCTCTTGCCGCTGCCGAGCTCATAGAAATTATTGTACGTAGTGATATCTTCGCGGGGCGTAAGCGATTCGTCGGTTGAGAATCGACTCTTACGCAGATCACGAAGCTTTCCCCCCGCCCGCACCGTCGACGCACCCAACATCAGACCGCCACCGACCGCTGCTCCGATGCCAGCGGCCGCAGCCGCCTTTAGGAACTCCCGCCGCCGCGCATACAGCTCGGGCGGAGTCACTTCGGAAGACGGGATGTCGCTGCGGCGCTTGATCAGCATCGTTTACTCCTAAAGGGCTGTCGGTTTATCTCAGTTCGCGGGTTGGGACCGGTACGATGACCATTTTGTTTCCGCGGAGCCACGCCAGCGCGACGGCGGATTGACTATTGGGTCGGTTGGCGCGAAGCGCCAGCCCGCGTTGAACGGGAAGCGGCGATCCAAGGGCTATCTGAGTAAGCCGCCAACGGTCGTTCCCAGGTTGACAACGCCCCGATTGGCACCAGGCTGAGCGCCAAATCACCAATGATCGGATCCTTGATAGGAGCCAAGACTTTGGTCCACAGAACGACGTGGAACGCCGCTTGATGGCGGCGCAGAATGGCGAACTCCCACCCGAGGGGTGCATCGAGACGCTGGTCGGATCTGAATTCGTCTTGCCGATCTACGAAACGCGCGGGTTCGGCGGTCTACAGACCGACAGCCGGGCACAGCCGCTGAAGCTGACCGATGACGCGGGCGGTGAGATCTTCGCGCTGGTCGCCAGTCCGGAATGCGCGAAATCCTTCGTCAAGGACTTCCCCGGCTATGTTCCCCGGCTATGGTGGCGGGCTGGTGGCTGAGCTCAGCTGGGCGCTCGAGACACTCGGCATCAGCTTCGGAATCGCGCTCAACCCGGATCAGCCTCTTGGCATAGATTTCGCGGCGCGCGATGTGGAACAACTCGCCGCGATGCCAAAGCTGAATTGACGCGGCTGGCTTGGCTTAGGCGATTTCTGTCAAATCCCCACCCAGCTGACTCGTCTTGACGCCCGCCCTCATTGTCGCACCGGTAGTCGCATAGCTGCGCTATGCTCCTGCCGGTGCTCCTAGAAGGCGAACTTCAATCCTGCGTGATCTGGTACGAGATTTTCCGGCAATCACCTTAGCGGACGACTTCGCAATAGAGGGCCCGTAACAAGGAAGCGGAGCGCTCGAGACTGAAGCTGTGGATAAGGCGTTCGCGCCCCGCGTTTCCGATCGAGGCGGCCCGCGCGGGGTCGTCATGCAAAGTCTGAAGATGTGCAGTCAACGCGTCGACGTCCCCAGGGTCGTGCATGAGTCCCTCCACCCCCTCCACCAGCGCCTCCGGAATTGCCCCAACCCGAGTCACCACCACGGGCAGTCCAAGCGCCATGGCCTCCAGCATCGACATAGGCAGACCTTCATTGTACGAGGGCAGGCAAAAACAGTGCGCGTCGCGCAGTCTACTATCCTTGTCCGGGCCGCTGATCGGTCCCGGCGCCTCGACCGATCCAGCGATGCCGAGTTCGGCAGCCAATTCCAGCAGGGTCTTGCATTGGCCAGGCTCGGCTTCGAAGCCGAATAGCTCCAGCCTAACCCCATTCTTGGCCTTCAGGCGCGCAACGGCCCGAATCAGATCCGCTTGTCCCTTGCGCGCCTCGTAATTGGCGAGACAGGTTATTCGGAAGCGACCATTGCGCAGGTCGGAAACCCGCAGCTGCACCGGGACGCCGTTCGGCACCACGACGACCTTGCGGGGGGCCGCCCAGCTATCGAGCAACTGTTTCCAACCTTCTCCGAGCACGATCACCCGCGACGACAGGCCGAACAGTCGACGCGCGAGCCAAGCCTGAGGCATCGACAAGGCTCCCAGGAACCGGTGGAACTGCGCGCCATGGATGTGCAATAAGAATGGACAGAGCAGCAGCCGTGCCAGTAACGCATCGATCGCATTGCGCCAGAAGGTGAATCGGGAACAGGTATGTATGTGTACCAGCTGCGGCCGCCAGGTCAGGCATATTGACGCCAAACGCCACAGCAACCGGACCTGTGATGCCACTGCCTGCATTGGACTGCGATCCGGGGCCGTGGTCTTGACGTTGTTCAACAGACGCAATTCCACGCCGGCCAGGCCCGGGTCACGACCATCGAATACGCTGGCCAGACTGCCCACCACCGTTGCCATACCACCCACCGGCGGCGGCAACGGTCCGATCATGAGTACGCGCACCCCTGACGCGGAGTCGGTTTTCATCGGCGCAGAAATCTTGGCATCAACCAACGTCCGCGCGGATTCCAGAACCGCTCCGCGCCGCAAGGCGGTAATAGTCGGCATAGCGCGCCAACATCGCGTCCAGCGACAAGATCTGTGTGGCACGCCTATGAGCCGCTCGGCCCATGGCGGTGCGTTCATCACCGTTTGCGACCAGGCGGGCGATCGCGTCCGTCATCGCGTCACGATCGCCCTGGGCACAAAGTAGACCACTGCGACCATGCTCGATCAGCTCGGGGTTTCCACCGACGTCGTTGGCCACGACCGGCAGACCACTGGCCATCGCCTCCAAAACCGCGTTGCTCATGCCTTCTAGCACACTTGGCAGCATAAACAGATCCGCGGCCGCGAGGTACCGAGGCACAATATCGCTGCCGCCGGGCAATTGTACCCGCTCGCCCAGTCCCAACTCCGCGATGCGGCGCTCGAGAGCCTTTCGTTGGTTACCTTCGCCGAGCCACAGGAAACGCAGTTTGCGATTGCTCGCGGCAATGACCTTGGCGGCCGCCTCGAGCAATCGCGCATGGCCCTTCACAGGCACCAGGCTAGCCACCGTCAAGATCACCAGTTCATCTTTGGCGAAGCCGAGACGTTCTCGAAGCGCGGTTCGATCGGCGACCGGGGCGAAACGAGTGCAATCGACACCGTTATAGAGCACATCGAATCGCGCCTGCGGGATGGCGCAAAGCCCCGCGAAGCGCACCGCGGCATCGCGGCAGACGGCGAACAGTCGATCCGTTGCGAGAGATAGCAGCCGCGAGGCGACCTTGCGCCGAGCCGGGAACCAATGCCCGTCGGCAAAGCCGTGAAAACTCCAGACCAGGGTACCCGCCCCGCCGGAAAGCCGATGTGCCAAAACGGTATCGGGCCAAGTATTCCAGTTGCGGCAATGGATCAGATGCGGTCGCCGCTGACGTATGACCCGCGCCAAGCGCCGCGGGAGACCCAGGTCGTGTCGGCCGCGGCCGAGAACGTCGATGGGGATTTCCCGGATCACACGGTCAGCCATTTCGCCGCGCTCGTCGAGACAGCACAGAGACTGCTCAAAGTCCGCTTCGGGCAGCCCGTTGAGCAGGTTCACGACGCCATTCTCAAGACCCCCGCGCGGCAATCCATGCACGACTTGCAAAATGCGCAACGGAAGATCACCCCTGGGGTCCTGACCGTCGAAGCGGACGTTCACGCGTAGCCGTCTGGGTTTGCACGCTGCCAACGCCAGGCGTCGCGCACCATGTCGTCAATGCCTAAGTCAGCCTGCCAACCGAGTTCCGCGCGGGCCAGGCTCGGGTCGGCGAAACAGACGGCGATGTCACCCGCACGCCGGGCAACGACCTGATAGGCCACAGGCCGCTCGGACGCTCGCTCGAATGCACGCGCCATGTCCAACACGCTATAACCGCGCCCGGTGCCCAAATTATAGGTCACGACACCGGGGTTCTTAGACAGCCGCTCCAATGCGGCCAAGTGCCCCCGCGCAAGATCGACGACATGGATGTAATCACGCACGCCCGTTCCATCCGGCGTGTCGTAGTCATCGCCAAACACCTTCAGCAGCGGCTGTTTGCCGATGGCCACCTGCGCAACGAACGGCATCAGATTGTTCGGAATCCCGTTTGGGTCTTCGCCGATGCGCCCGCTGGCGTGCGCGCCGACCGGGTTGAAGTAACGAAGCAATGCAATGTTCCACGCCGGATCGGCGCGATGGAGGTCGCGCAGGATCTCCTCGACGAACAGCTTGGTGCGGCCGTAGGGGTTGGTTGCAGAAAGCGGAAAATCCTCGCGGATCGGCACTGTCGCCGGATCACCGTAGACCGTGGCCGAGGAGCTGAATACGATCGTCCTGACGCCCGCGTTGGCCATGGCCCGACATAGGGACAGCGTTCCCGTAACGTTGTTGTCGTAGTAGTCGAGGGGAATCTCGGCAGACTCCCCAACCGCTTTTAGCCCTGCGAAGTGGATCACTGCGTCGAATTTGCAATCGCGGAAAACCGCGGCGAGCGCACCGCCATCGCGCATATCAGCTTTGACGAAGGTCAGCGGCCTGCCCGCGATCGCACGCACGCGCTCCAGGGCCGTTTCCTTGCTGTTGCAGAGGTTATCGACGACGACAACCTCATGGCCGGCCGCGAGCAACTCGACACAGGCGTGGCTACCGATATAGCCGGCGCCGCCGGTCACCAAGACTCTCATGCTGGGGCTCGCTCACTGCTTATCTGCAAGCCCGACATTCTACGCGACCATGATGCAATCGAATGGCGGGAATTCCCCTTAACTCAGAGGTTCGCGGCGTCGGGCCGGACGCCGGAGCCCGTCGCGGCGGTGCCGATCAGGCGCAGACGTACCCGCAGCCTCCGCAGCTGATCGGGGTCGGTGTTGTCCGGCAGCAACATAACCGACTGCTGGCAAAATGGACCCGAGCGAAAATTGAGGATGACAAGGCCGACGGCGATGTAAGTCGATGGGGATAATTCAGCGTCGAGGATTCGACCGCCCGCGGTTTCGATCCGCCAACCCGTATCTGACCAGGTCGCCGCAACAATGGCCCACGGGGCGCGGTTCAATATGCGCGCCCAAACGAGATAACCGAGGCTCGCAACGATCGATCCAGCAAGCAGCAACCGGAAACTCCAGTGCAGAGGAAGCGACAGCGCCGTCACCAGCGCAAAGGCGTGCCAGGCCAGCACGAAGCGCAGCATCCGTTTGGACGCGACGGGTCGAATGGTCATGGGCGTTCTGTGATGGTGGTCGCTCATGGCTCTGTCGCCCACTGCGGCGAGACTACGATCTAGCGACAGAGACGCCTCCCTGCGCCACCGCTCCGCATCAGCGAATCAATTTCTCAGCTCAGCAATTTGCCGGCATAGCCTTCGAGGCCCGGGTTGCCTTCGACACCCTTGAGCTTAGGCGTGTTGAGCTTCTCCAGTTTGACCGTCTTGATGTCACGTAAATAGGTCGCAACGGTTTCCCAGATCGGCTCGCCGGGCGATTGGCTGCCGACCGTCGCCCAACCGGCAACGACGTAGGTCTTGTCGGCCTCGATCTTTCTTCCGTCGTCGAGCTGCATATCGGTGATGCGCTCGCCCATGCCCGCAGCCGGGTCGCAGACGTAATCGAGACCGCCAAGTCGGACCATGTCCCCGCCCTGCTGTACGTAAGGATCAACATTGAACAGGTTGTCGCAGACGTCCTCGAGGATGGCCTTGATCTCGGCGCCGGTCATATCGCGGCGGTAGGTCTCCGGATAGGTGATGCAGGTCTGATCCATGACATTGTCCATGGTGATTTTTTGCCCCGGCAGTACCGTGGTGCCCCAGCGGAAGCCGGGCGACAGGCTGACTTGCGCATCGTTGACCTTGCGCAGTGCATCGCAGATGACCTGATCGAAAGTGCCGTTGAAGTTGCCGCGGCGGTACAGGACTTCCTCGGCCACTGCCAGCTCTTCGGTGAGCTTGTCCGAGTAGGGGGCTCGTGCGTCCTCGATGTACTTGACCATCTCGGCGTTGGGTTGCAGTAGGTTCGAAAACACCGGCAGCAATCGATAGCGGTAGTCGCGCAGCTTGCCGTCCTTGACGTCCAGGTCCATGACGCCGAGGAACTTGCCGTTGGACCCGGCGTTCGTGACCAGGGTCTTCCCGCTGGCGTTTTCCACCAGGCTCGGTGCCGGCATGCCGTCGTGGGTATGGCCGCCGAAAATGACGTCGATGCCGGTAACGTTGGAGGCCATTTTCAGGTCCACGTCCATGCCGTTGTGGGAGATGACGACGACTAGGTCGGGGGATTCCTCGTCGCGGACCTTGTCGACGAACTCCTGCATGCGCTGGTCTTGGATTCCGAAAGTCCAGTCCGGGATGAAACGCTGGGGGTTGGCGATCGGTGTGTAGGGGAAGGCCTGGCCGATGATGGCGACCTTGGCGCCACCGACTTCTTTGATGGTGTAGGGGTTAAATGCGAGGCCGGCGTCCTCGTCAAATCCGCCGAAGTCCGGAAATTTGTAGTCGAAAAGGGCCTCTTCGCGCACCTTGATGTTCTGCGCGACGAAATCGCCTTTGAAGGCCTCGACGTTCTTAATCACCTCCTCGTCCAGGTAGGTGAACTCCCAGTGCCCGGTCATCACGTCCACGCCGAGGAGATTGCAGGCGCCGACCATATCCATACCGCGGGTCCAGTAAGCGGTGCCGGAGCCCTGCCAGGTGTCGCCGCCGTCCATCAGCAGCGTGTTGCCGTCACCGCGCTCGTCCCGAATGCGGTCCACCAGGGTCTTCAAGTGGGCGAATCCACCGACGGCCCCAAATTTTTCGGCCGCCTCCGGATAGTTCAGGTAAGAAAACGCATGCGCCTCGATCCCGCCCGGCTGGACGTTGAAATGCTTCAATAGCGCGTCACCAACCAGATGCGGCGCCTTGCCGAACGCCGGGCCGATGCCGATGTTTACGTTGGGCTCGCGGAAGTAGATCGGATTTAGCTGGGCGTGGGTATCGGTGATATGCAAAAGGGTTAGGTTCCCGAACTTGGGTACCTCGTAGAGGTCCGCAGGCTGTTTGGCCGTCGCAAACACCGACGCGGGCAGCATGCCAGCGGCACCAGCAAGTCCCACAAGGTGGATGAACTCGCGTCGCGAAATCGTCATTCGGGTATGATCTCCTCAGGTTTTCTGGTCATGCGGCTGCCCGATCAGTAGCACCGTCGGTTAGGTGATCGGGAAGCCTTGTCCTCGGCGGCGCCGACTGCTGGCCAGCGACGCGCTAGTATGCACGGAGAGGCGACCTTTTTTCCAACCCCGGTGTCCGCCCAGTGTCGGGCTTGGGAATGCGGAAATTCAAACCCTCGCTGTGACTACCTGCGCTGTGCGTTCCGTGATTTGATCCTGTGGCTCAACGTCAACGCCAGCACATGTATTCCGCGCCGGTGAGACATTGCATCTTGTTTTACCTGCTGCTGGCCAGCCTCATTAGCTTCGCTGAATCAGAGCCGCCCAGCACCACAGCCGCCGACCAGCCCGAAATCCGTATTGGCATCCTAAGTCACCTTGGGGTGGACGCGACAGCGCGCGCCTGGACCCCAACAGCCCAGTATCTTAGCGACGCCGTCAACGGGATGCGTTTTCGGATCCTCCCCCTCGGATTTGACACCATTGAGAGCGCGGTTGCCGGGGAAAAAGTCGACTTCCTGCTCGTCAATCCAGGCATCTATGTTGGCTTGGAATTGAGCCATGGCATAGCGCGTATCGCCACCATGCGAAGCGGCAATGAACACAACCTATTCGGCGGCGTCATCTTTGCCCGCTCCGAACGCGACGACATCGAACAGCTGGCAGATCTGACCGGAAAGCGATTCATGGGCGTCGATGCGCTGTCGCTGGGCGGCTTCGAAATGGCTTGGGCAGAGTTGCTGGAAAGTGGCGTCGCCCCCGACCGCGATCTTGCCGAACTGCGCTTCGCCGGCACTCATGATGCTGTCGTCGCGGCGGTGCGCGACGGTCAAGTGGACGCCGGCACCGTGCGTACCGGCACCCTGGAGCGCATGGCGGAATCCGGTGCTATCTCGCTGGACGATCTCAGAATTCTCAACGCCCGCTCGGAACCGGGCTTCCCATTCCTGCTCAGCACGAGTTTGTATCCCGAGTGGCCATTTAGCAGGCTATCCCACACACCGGACGACCTCGCGCAACGCGTCGCGGTTGCGTTGCTTCAGATGCCGAGTAACGGCGCGGCTGCGCATGCTGGCGACTACGCCGGCTGGACCGTTCCGTTGGACTATCAATCCGTCCACATGCTTTTGCAGCAATTGGGGCGCGCCCCTTATGATGAGCAGGCGCCTTTCACCCTCCGCGACGCGCTGTCTCGCTACTGGGTTGTCGTCGTCGCAGGACTCAGCGCGTTACTCGTCCTACTGGCGCTGACCAGTCGCGTACTTCAATTGAATCAGCGGTTGAGCCGGGCGAACACCCGGCTGGAACGGCGCCAGCAACTCATCCTGGACTCCGTGGCCGAGGGCATCTTCGGTGTTGACCTCAAGGACCGCGCCACCTTTGTCAACAAGGCGATGGAACGCATGACCGGGTGGCGCGCCGAAGAATTGATCGGGAATGAGCAACACGAAATCATTCACCACACCCGTATTGACGGGGAGCCGTACCCGCGCGAAGACTGCCCCGTACACGCCACGTTTCGCGACAACCTGCCTCGCTTCGTCGAAGATGATCTCTTCTGGCGCCGCGACGGCAGCAGCTTTCCCGTGGAGTACAGCACCACGCCGATCCGCGACGATGTAGGCGAGACGATCGGCAGTGTCGTCGTCTTTCGAGACATTACGGAGCGGCGAAAAGCGGCCGAACGGATCAGCCGCCACGAGGCCGAACAGGCCCATTTCGCTCGCCTCAGCACGATCGGTGAAATGGCATCCGGCATCGCACACGAGTTGAACCAACCACTTACCGCGATCACCACGAATGCCCGCGCGTGCGTCCGCATGATCGAAACTGGCCGCACAAGCATGGCCTCATGCGGGGACGTGATGACCAAGATCGCCGAGCAAGCCGAGCGAGCCGGAGAGGTCATCCGACAGATTCGCCGTTTCGTCCGGAAGGAACAACCGGAAATCGCGAAGGTCGCGGTCGCGGACATCTTCGACACCGTACTAGTGCTGCTGCGTCAGGACGCTCGGCGCGCCAGCGTCGTGCTGTACCAACAACTCGGCGCCCACGCCGATCATGTGATGGCGCAACGCACGCAGATCGAGCAGGTACTGCTGAACCTGGTGCGCAACGCCATCGAAGCGATGGCGGATCAGCAACGGGAGCGACGCGTGCTACTCATTGCCCGACGCAGCGGAGACCAGGTCGAGATCCGCGTGGTTGATACCGGTCCGGGGCTCGGCAGAGGCTCGCCCGAGCACTTATTCGAGCCATTTGTGACGACGAAGGCACAGGGCCTCGGCGTCGGCCTTTCGGTCAGCAACGGGATCGTCGAGGCCCATGGCGGAAAACTGAGGGTCGACTCGACGACGGGAATCGGCGCAACCTTTTTTTTCAGCCTGCCCTACGCAGGCGAGGGACAATACGAGGCGCGAGCCACAGCGACATAGGATCCGACAGACGCCTCTCTTCAGCAAGCGGGAGACCAAGCATGACCAGCGAGCCGACAGTCTTCATCGTCGACGACGATGATGAAGTGCGCGAGGCCATCGGACTCTTGATGGAGTCGGTTGGCCTGCCGAGCGAGACCTACAATTCCGCCTGGGCCTACCTGGCCTGCTTCGATGCGCAACGTCCGGGATGTCTGATCCTGGACGTCCGCATGCGGCAAATGAGCGGTTTGGAACTACAAGAGCGCCTCGCCGAAGAACCCCTTCACCCACCGGTGATCATCATCACTGGCCACGGCGATGTCCCGATGGCGGTCCGCGCGGTCAAAAACGGTGCCGTGGACTTCATCGAAAAACCCTTTAATGACCAGGCATTGCTGGACGCCGTTCACCGCGCGATCGAAATTGACGCGGAACAACGGGGCCACGCACTGGAAGTCGCCAGCGTCCGGCAGCGCATGGGAAGATTGACCAAACGCGAGCGTGAAGTGCTCGACCAGATTATCGCGGGTAAGCGAAACAAGGTC
>JBATTL010000382.1:0-3232 GCA_049670525.1 Thiohalocapsa sp.
GGTGGCGCGGCAATCAACGGCTTTTCTCTGGCGCTGATCATCGGTGTTCTGGTCGGTACCTATTCCACGATCTACATCGCGACGGCCATGGCCATTTGGCTCGGCATCAGCCGCACCGACCTGATGCCGACGGCGGTGCCGAAAGAAGGCGAGGTTGTCGACGACAGGCCATGAGCACGATTCGGCTCCGACGTCCGGACTGCGGAGCGTCAGCCTCGCCAGCCTGGCGAGCTTGATACGCTTCCATCCTTTGCCGCGCTGCCAGCCCTAGTGCTCCGCTGATCGGATGTGCAGCCTTGTCATCCTTCGCCGTCCCGGCCACGACTGGCCACTGTTGCTGGCGGCAAATCGCGACGAGCTGCGTGGCCGGCCGTCTCTTCCGCCAGGCCGGCATTGGCCGGATTGGCCCGAAGTGGTTGCCGGACTCGACGTTCCGGGCGGCGGCAGTTGGCTCGGCATCAACGACCATGGTTTGGTTGCGGCGGTGTTGAATCGCGAAGGGTCCCTGGGTCCCGAATCGGGCAAGCGCAGCCGCGGTGAGCTGGTCTTGGAGGCGCTCGACCATGCCGAATCGAGCGAGGCAGCTGGAGCGCTCGCCGATCTGAACCCCGAGGCTTACCGCCCCTTCAACCTGATAATCGCGGACCCCCGGAATGCCTATTGGCTGCGCCATGGCGGCGATCGAGAGATCCGCGTCCACCCGATCCCGGTGGGTCTTCACATGATCACCGCCGGTGAGTTGGACGACCTGGGCCAACCGCGCATCGAACAGTTCTTGCCCCAGTTCCGGGCCGTCGCCGAACCGCATCCTGCGAACGGCGACTGGGACGAATGGATCGCGCTCTTACAACGCCGCGACGGTGCGTCGGATGGGCGGAGGTCCGCCGCGGCCATGAATCTCGACGCTATCGAACTCGCGGGCCAGGACTTCGGCACGGTCTCAGCCAGCCTGATCGCCGTGCCGGCCTATCCTGGCTTCCAACAGCGGCCAACCTTTCTGCATGCGGAAGGGCCGCCGGACCGGGCCGCATTCGTTGCTGTTGATCTTGATCCTGACGAGACGCGCACGTATTGACGGCGACAAACGGTCCGCGTGGTAGCCGTCAGCGGCCGTGGTCGTCGATCGCCCCGCCGAGCGGTTCAGCCGTCTTCCGCCAACAAGCGCCCAACGGCCCGTTCAATGCGCAATGCCTGGGGCTCGCCGGTGTGCGTCTCGCCGATAAAGCGATAGCGGATCCTCCCCTGCTTGTCGATCAGATAGAAGCTAGGCCAAACGCGATTGCCCAACGCCTCCCAATAGCGAAAGTCGTTATCGATCATCACCGGGTGGGTTAGGCCGAATTCATCGACTTTCGCCACCACCGCGGAACGCTCGCGTTCGCGGTCGAACTCCGGGCTGTGAATACCAACGACCTGGAGCCCTTGGGGCTCGTAGCGTTCTTCCAATTGCCGCAGCCAGGGAAAGGACCGATAGCAGTTCCAGCATTCAAATGTCCAGACGTCGAGTAGCACGACCTTTCCTCTCAGATCTCCCATCCTCAGCGGGGGCCCGTTGACCCAGCCAGACGCGTTGGTTTGCGTAAACTCGGGTGCGGGGTTGGCTTCGACAGCCGCATCTGCGCCACGGCGGCCCTCGATGAAGACGGCCGCCGTCAGGGTAAGCGCGAGCAGCGTGGTGAGGAGGGTGATACGCTTCATGTCAGGTTGCCTCGGATGCGGCGCGGGCGGCTAGGGCGGCTATGCAGGTCAGACCGGAGTTTTCGTTAGGCTATTACGACCAGGATCGCAAGAAACGGAAGTTGATCACCAATCGTTCAGCCGATCTCCGGAGAATGGTGTGTCAGCGAGCGTTGGATTGTCGTTGGCATTCAGTAGGCACTTTCAGACCAATAAACGCCGTCGGCTCAATGCCAGCGCGATATAGAAGCCCGCCGCGGCATAGCCGCCCAGGATCGTCCGGTGCAGCAGCGGCCCGTCCAAAGGCTAGCCGGCAACCAGCAGACGGGTCAGGATGACCGCATGGGTCAGGGGCAGCACCGCAAGGCACCCTGCATGACCACGGGGAGGATGTCGACGGGATAAAATACACCACACAGAATCAGCATGGCGACCGCCAGGACGTAGTAATAGTTGAAGAAGTCGCAACTCGGCGCGATCGCGGCCATGATCGTTGCCTGTCCCGCGAAACAGAACCCAATCAGGAAGGCGACCGGAAGCGCCCGAGGGCGGCGATCGCAAGAACAAGACTTACAATCGGCTTGGAATGGATCACGGTAGCTCCCCCAGATTGTTTTCGTTGATTCCCATAACATGCAGTAACCATATGAAAACGATATTTCTTTCTTCATCAACGGATTCAGCTCAGTTTGGACTAGGCGGCCAAGTCAAGCCCATTGCAGTTCTCGGTGTTGACGCCGCCGCTGCGCGGGGCTGCGTGGAAGCCCTTGTTCGTGTTGTCCCAGGAGGCATCGGCCGAGGATTGAGGCTCCTGTAATCGACACGGGGGTGCGCCAACCGTCCGACCGCGCAGTCCGCGGTCTTGCGGTAGACGGCTGGTAGCCCGTTTGTCCGCTTACTGTTTCAAAGACCCTATCTTGCTGCTGAAGATCTGCACCGAACATCAATAGGCAGGGCGGCTGCGAGCCGTGGAGGCGAATATCGATGAGCGAACCCAAAGTCTATACTTACCTTTTCCTAGTCCGTCCTGATTCAAAGATCGACACAATGGTCTACGCGAACGACCTGCCCGCCTTGCAAGGTGACGCACTGGGCGTAGCGCTCCGAATAAATCCGAATCTCGGCGAGAACACGCGTCGTGCGATCGCAAATTTGGAGATGCGTAGGGTTTATGTCAATTCGCCCAGCGTCTATGTCTATGAGAGTGAGGTCGAGATCACGCCCGATGAACTGCAGGAAATCATCAACCAGCATGTCGCAGCCGGGACGCTAGGCGCCTTCCTCAGCGATGCGCGTCTTCATACTTGATACCGATAGAACGCAGTCCGATCAGAACGAACAGCGTCATTGTCGGAGCTGTTGTACAGGCATCGGGTGGCGCTCTTGCGGGACTGGTCAACCGCGCCGGAAGTTCAGAACTCCAGTGGCATCAGACTCATGCAGTCGTCGACTCGGAGATCGAAGGCATTGGGCGAGGCGAAAAACCCCGACGGCATCGCCCCACTGGCGCCTACCAGATCAGCGAGGTATGGGCTGGCTCATGGACCGAGGCCGG
>JBATTL010000383.1:0-3028 GCA_049670525.1 Thiohalocapsa sp.
CCAGCGACCAGCACGTTCCAGGACGCCGCACCGTCGGCCAATGTCGGCTCTCCAAGGGATAGACCGATGGCAGCACCAAACTGCAAAAGGACCAGCGCTATGGCGCCAGCAACGGCCATGCCGCCGAAAAGGGCACTCCACTCGAGGTAGGGCACGTACGGGACCGGTGTGCTCGTGACCGCCATGTCGGCCATCTCAGTTGATGTAGCCATGTCGTTCACCGCAAGCCGAGAAAGGACAAGATGACCATGATAACAACAATCAGGCCGACCAGATAGATGATACCGTTCATAATAAACCTCTTGGAAATAGTCGAGTTGGAATTAGCTTGCACGAAAAAGGCGGAGTCACTCTTGCTTGTTGGAATCTTTATTAGCTTCAGTAGGCCTCATAGCTGACTTTGGTGGGCTGATGCCAAGCACATCGCCAGCCCATGCACGAAGCTATTTAGCACGAGGCATGCCAGTCTCTTAATACCCAATCCAACCAATCTACCCCGTACCTTTGGTGTATTCTCTTCGGCACTTGAGCTGCCAAGACTAAGAAGCGCTGATTTAATCGAGAGATCCCGCTTTCGGCATCCATAACCCGCTGTTTTGGTAGGAGCTGGACGCGCTGGAACTAGATAACTCGGCGTTTCTCGACGTGTCCGCCGTATAGCGAGTCGGTGACATGCGGCAAGAGGCGGCGATTTTCCATTGCCCAGGTCATCTGCTCATCGTCTGCGCGATGCCTGTGGTGCCCTTGCACCATGTGCGGTGGTGGATAATCACCGAAACGTAGGACGTTCTTGGATTCTCCCGAGGCCGCGATGGGCAAGCGAGCTTGTCCAGGCCGGAAAGGCTGAGTCATGCAGTGAGTCCCGCTTGGCGGATGACCGATTCGTTGTCCGGGTTGCCGACTTGGGCGACATTCATCGCGAACCGCGGCACATACGGCTTGGATGTGGAACGTTTCTGACGAGTCGCCTGCTTGAGACTCCATATTTCTGGACGTCAGGCCGCCGCTGGGCTCCGGAAACAGCAGTTGACAGATTGCAAGCGCCCGACCGATCGAGAGAGGAGCACATGATCACTGGCAACGAGAACAACCAGCGCGACGTCGACCAGGTCGCAGCCTATCGTGAATTTGCGCAACGCACCGCGAAGGGAGAACTGCTCGTGTCGCCGACCATGCTGCCGAAACAAACTCGCCGGCTGCATGTGCGACGGACTCTGCGGGAGGATCATCGATGTCGCATTCGGGATCGGCCGGAGGCAGCGCAAGCCAACTTTGTGCGCGGCTATCTCGACGGCTTGACCGAGTTCGCTCGCGATGATAGTGAGAAGTCGCACCAACAGAGACTCGACAACAGCCCGCCGATGATCGCGGAGTTGCTGGAGTCGGCTATGCAGTCCCGCAAGGACTTCCTTGCCGATCTGATCGATCTTGAGACCGGTCGCTTCTTGGCCAGCGATGAAGTCATTCCCCACGCGGACGAGGTTGATCGCTTTCAGCAAGTCATCGATAGCTATCGGGACAAGAGCGACATCGATGAGACGGGTAGGGCAGGCCACTTCATCGTCAAGGATGTGGCCTTGAAGAAAGGTAGCGGCACGGCCAGCCTCGGCCTTGATCGCTACTTCGTCCTGATTGACGGTGGAACCGACCAGCACACCGACGACATTGTTCTCGAGCTAAAACAAGCGCGCCTGTCAGCCCTGCACGGCCTGGTACCGGATGATCGACTGAGTTCCGACGAAAAAGCCGAGCGCATCGTCGCATCCCATGATATCCATCTTGCCGGGGGGGACCCCTACTATGGACAAACGGAAATCGATGGCGTCAGCTTTCTTGTCCGTGAGCGCAGTCCTTACAAGGACGACATCGATGTCGATGCGTTGAACAAGAAAGAATTAAAGGCCTACGCGCGGATTTGCGGTAGAACCTTGGCGCAACCCCATGCCCGCTCCGATGAGGATACGGGCATCATGGACGGGAATGCAGAAAGGCGTATTCTCGCATCCATTAATTTGAAGTTGTTCGTCGTCGACACCGTCCGTTTCGCCGAGACGGCCTCGCATCGCATCTATTGCGACTTCGCGCTTTTCAAGAAAGATCACTCGCTTGGGGCATTTCAGTTTGTCGAGTGATCGATAGACCGGCGCGAACAGCTCTGGAGCCATTCAGTTTCGGAAGCTCAGAACGAAAACGGCGCTGCAAGTCTGCGGTGCGCTAAAGTGGACCCAATTCGGCGTGCGCCGCCGGGCAAGGGACCGAAATCCCATAGTCGTCGTGCCTGGCAGCGCCGCCTGTGCGATTGTAAACTCGGTCAGCGGTCAATCGGTGGCCGACTCAACCTTGTCCCCGGCACGCTCGACACCTTGAGAAACGGATTCGCCGGCTTCGTTGACTGCTTCGCCCGCATTTTCGGCTGCTTGGTCGACACGCGCGCCCGCGTTTTCGGCTGGTCCGTCGTCGGAGTCGCAGCCGGTAACCAAGGCAGTAGTGAGGGCAACGGCCACGATCGCCGTCCGGATTGTGTCAGAATTCATAAGTCTTATCTCTCGCAATTCATGGAGGAGTTCGAATCTGCTAATAACGCTAGGTCGATTGCTTGAGGCACTGCGCTAGTTAGCGAGATTGTCGTCGAGCGAAGTGCTCGACGAAGTTTTGTCCCTGCAAGCAAATAGAGCAAAGAGCGCAAATCGCTTTGACGGTAGGCGTACTAACCCACTGGCTGGAATAGCAATTGCTCAGCGTTGCCTCTTGCTCAATCAACATTACTGCGCGGCCGTGCCGTGCGCATTGGCATCGGCATCTTCACCAGATTCAGACTTCGTATAGTGGAACTCCGGTTGGTTCTTCAGTTGTTCCTCGGTGGCGCCGGGGATGGACAGTTTCAGGTCTTCGGCGATCTCGATGGAATCATAGGGAACCGCAACGAGATGATCACCGAGGCCTAGGAATCCGCCCACGGAAAGAACCGCGTAGAGGACGTTGTCCTTCTTGCTGATGATGAGATCATCGACCTGACCGATTTCCTCAC
>JBATTL010000384.1:0-1728 GCA_049670525.1 Thiohalocapsa sp.
TAATTAGAAATGGCTGCCAGATGGCAGCCGCCATGGCGAGGGCGATTACGCCCCATGCATGCACGATCTGACCGAGGCCCAGCCAGTCGTTCCGCTGACTCACATAGGCCCACTCTTCCTTTGAGAAGATATCGAGGGGACGGATTCGTTTCGCTGCAGCCATACCCTAAGGTACGCCTTTGACCACGCGTTAGACAAGAACTGCGGCGACAGCGAAGCCGAAGACGATCAGGCCGCCGGCCCAGACGTTCGATTTGAACATGGCGAGCGCGTTGCGTTCGCGCTCAGCGGCGAGTCGACTGGCCTGCCAGATTCCGTGGCCGAGAAATGCGAGCGCCGTTAGCGCGCCGACTTCATCTGCGCCTGCGATCCATCCAGCCAGCCCGACCAATGCAGCCGCGCCCATATGGAAGCCGAAAGCCGCCAGCCGCGCGCGGTCACCGAACAGGCGGGCGGTCGATTTTACGCCGATCAGTGCGTCTTCTTCGCGGTCTTGAAGGGCGTAGATGGTGTCGTAAGCGACGGTCCAGAGCGCAAGTCCCAGGTAGAGGATGATGTCATCTATCGAGATGGATGCTGCCGTCGCCGCTGCGACGAGCACGCCCCAGTTGAACGTCATGCCGAGCCAGGCCTGTGGCCACCACACGACGCGTTTCATGAATGGGTAGAGCGCAACCAGAGGCATGGCGAGCAAGGCAACGATCTTCGCGTCTAGCGGCAGGAAGAGCCAGACGAGGCTGCCGACCGCCAGCTGGCACCCAAGAAACAAATAGGCTTCGGAAACGCTCAGTTGGCCTGACGGGATGGGCCGTCCAGCCGTGCGCGAGACGCTGCCGTCGATGTCACGGTCTGTGATGTCGTTCCACGTGCATCCCGCTCCGCGCATGACGACGCTGCCGATCGCGAACAGGATGAACCAGAGAGTATCAAGCCACTGGAACCCGGTTCCGATACGCGAATAGGCCAAGCCGATCCAGCACGGCAGCACGAGCAGCCAGATGCCGACCGGCCGATCCAGACGAGCGAGCGCAGCATAAGGGCGCAAGCCATCCGGCAAGCCTGACAGCCAGCGTGGAAGCGCCGTGTCAGCAGGGATAGGGCCTTGAGAAGATGTAGTTTCATCACTCATTGGCGCGCTGTAGCGTCGAATCTATGATTTGGCACGTGAGCCGATGACCATAGCCGTGGAATTGCCGTCCTCCACCCATCCATGTAGCTGAACAGGATGAGCGCCACCCCCCGTCTTTATGTTGAGAATGATCTGAGCGCTGGCACGAGCATCGAGCCGTCGGATGAGCAGAGCAGCTACCTGTCGCGTGTGCTGCGATTGCAGGCAGGTGCCTCCGCGCGATTGTTCAATGGCCGGGACGGCGAGTGGGAGTGTGAGCTGGTCGAAGTGTCCCGTCGATCTGTGACCGTGGTCGCGCGAAATCAGTTGCGACCACAGCCGTCTGCTGAGCCCGTCAGTGTCGATCTCTGGTTTGCGCCTGTGAAAAAAGCCCGCACCGACTTTATCATCGAGAAAGCGACCGAACTTGGCGTGCGCCGCATCAGACCTGTGATTACGGTCCGGACGCAATCGGATCGCGTACGCATCGACCGGCTCGCCAAGATCGCGCTGGAGGCCGCTGAACAAACCGAAAGACTGGACCTTCCGGAGATTGCTGAGCCGCTCTCATTGGAAAAAGCGTTCGCGACGCTGGAGCCTGGTCACAAGCTTGTGTTCTG
>JBATTL010000385.1:0-25027 GCA_049670525.1 Thiohalocapsa sp.
GAGGGCCGGGAGCCGCGCTCCGTTATGATTTGGCCGGAGCATAGGACCGGATCTCCAGTCGTTAGGATGGATGACAGGGGAGTGTGCAGACTAACCCGCGGTCGCGATGGCGACCATTTTCGCATGCTTGCCGCCGTCGTCGAAGCGCAATATTCGTTGTCTGCTTGGCCGTCGGAACGGTGGAGGGCCAGGCAGCGGAGACGATTGCTACCGGTCGGCGCGCGCCCTTTGCCCGACCTGCCTAGAGTGCTCAGCGTTACCAGCAGTGCGCGGGTGCGGCGGCCGGTGGATCAGCGTCGTGGCCCGGATGGTTCGTGATACCCCGTCGGCCGGTTGAGTCAAGGGTATAGTCGTAACAGTGGTCATCGACCGTCTGTGCGCCCTGTCGTGATGCCGTCGCGATGTAGCTGGTCGCGATGTTCGAGGTCGGGCCCGCGACCGTGTCGGCGCTGTAATAGCCGTTCTCGCTTTGGGCTGGGTCGGCCGCAAAACCGAGTTGGGTCATATTCGCCGTGAACGTCCGGTTGTCGGCGTGATACTGCTCCTGCCGCGCCGCTACTTCGAGCAGCAGTGACTGGGCTTCTGTCCTGCGCGCCCGGATCACGTTGTTTTGGTAGCTCGGGTACGCCAGAGCCGCAAGGATACCGACAACGGCCACGACGATTAGCAGTTCGATGAGCGTGAAACCGCGGGCGTCGGCGTGCCATTGATCGCGGTATCTAATGCGGCCGGATCGGTATGGGGCAGTCATTGTATGGAGTGATGTGAGTCTGCGCTCATGGGGGATCAGCATCGGGCTAAGACCTCATTGCGGCGTCCGGGTCTCGAGCTGCTGGGCGAACGGGTCGGCGAAATCAAGCTCGCGCAACAGGCATTCGTGAAACCGAGCGATACCCGTGCGCATTGAGTCTGGCAGCTTCGCATGAGCGATATTGTCTGCATCTGAGAACCTGCTCGGCAGGGGACCCGGATCATAGAAAAAGACGACCGCTCTCGTCCGGTCGGTAAGGGTGACAAAGCACTTGTACTCCGGCGTGTCCGCGGCCAGCTCCGCTTGGGACGGGGTCATCGCTCCAATGGCAATGGCGGCCGCGGAGACGAGAATGCTCAGTCTGTGAGTATTCGGTTTCATCAGCGCGTGCTCGTTCGACGGTTAAGAAACGTTCCATCCGCGGATGTCGGTTGGGAAAAAGGGTGCGGATCGATGGTCACTCGGTGTCCTGCATCCAATAAACCGCGGTGGTGCTCAGCCTCAGGCCTGTTCGTTCGATACCGGATCCGTCGGTACCGGCACCGACACCGACCAGGCCAATTTCGGCCTGTCCGAAGTAGGCAACCGGAGAATCGGGAATGTGGTCCTTGATCGACTTTCTGCGGTCAGCTTTTTGTAGATTCCCGTTATAGGGCCCCGCCCAGTCAAACTTGGCCGTCCCGTCGTGCAGACCAACGGCATAGAGGAAGCCGTGGCCTTCGGATGGCCGGCAGATGTGTTCGACGTTCGGATCGAGCGGGTTCGGAGGCACGAAGGTCGTAAAGAAAACGTGGCCCTGCACGGTGATAGAGCGGGACACGTTTTTTTCGCCAGTCTCGCCGAGGACGATGAACCAGCCTTTGGTTGCTGGAGACGCCAAGGTTGCGCGTTTGGCGACCTTTTGGTCGTCGGTCCCATTCTGGATCAAATTGTCGGTCGCATCAAAGAGGTTAGCCTCGGTAATTGCAGATGGAATCTCGGCACAGGGCAATTCATCGGGATTGAGTGCTTCGCTCTCGCAGGCGTCCGTCTCCGAGTTACCGTCATTGGGCACGTGCAAGACGCTTTGGGTATCAAAGTCCCGCAGCATGTAGAACCGGTTCACGACATCTCTGTCGAGTGGGTGCGCGCGGTTGCCGCTGCCGACCAGTACGGCGTCATAGGTCAAGCCGCTGGAGCGGGTGACCGCGACATCGACCCGGCCCATGAATCGCCGGTCAGTCGTTGTCGTATCGCCGCCGAGCGATGCGAGCTTGAAAATCGACCAGTTCGTTCGATCGCTATCAACGAGATCGACCCGCCAGACATTTCCCCCGGTATCCGGGAAGTAGATTCGATCGGTGACATGGTCGCCGTTGGTGTCGAGCGCCGTGACCTGCGCGGGAACGCTGTCTAGGAGGCCGGTTTCTTGCAAATTGGTGGCGCTGTCGGCATCCGGAGTCACACTCCACACCAACGAGCCGTCGGTGGCATCGAGGATAAAGATTCCTCGCCCCACGCTGTCCGCGGTGCCCACCGTCAACTGGTCCTTTCGCGTGTCATAACCCGCTCCGATGATGATGACCGGCCCGCTGTGCCCCGGGACGGAGGTCACCGTGGGTTTCGACCAGGATTGACCGAGTTCCGATAGTGCATTCTCATCGGTTTGCCATAGCGCGGTCGGGTTGTCGGGATCCGTGATGTCGAGCGCGTAATACCCACCGCCGAAACCTTCCGCGCTTCCGCTGCCGCGACGTAGGCCAAAGTACAGATACACCAGGTCGCCGTCGTCTCGGACAATGTCGCCGTCGTGGTTGCTATCGAATACCCAGGCGGTCGGGCTGCCATCGACACCGTAGGGGTGCTCGTCCGCCGAGTCGTTGCCATAGAGGATTGAGACGATCGACGCTACCTCTGTCGGGAAGAACGCCCAACTTTCATCGCCGGAGTCGGTCTCCAACATGTGCAGGAAACCCGCGTTTGTGCCGAAGACGAGGCGTACGTCGGGTGATGTCGGATCTTGTGGGTTGCCGAAATTGATCGCCTCGGGTGTCGAATGCATGATGTCCCCCAGTATCCAGGGACGAGCATCGGTGTGATCGTCGTCGCTGTCCTCATCCAGCACATCGATACCGCGCACCCAGTCGATGTAGCGATCACGAGTTGCAGCATCGGTGGCCCCGAAGAGACTGGCCGTGAGGTTGGCGTTGTCGGTATCGAAATCCTCGAGTGCGCCGTTGTCGCCGGTGTTTGTCAGCAGCTTCCGCGTGCTCGGATCGCGCAGGATCAAACGCTCGCCCGCCCCGCCTTGGTCGACCTCCATGCCGTCGACACCCTGCGTGGTCCAAAACGTTGTTGCCGTGTCCTTGATATTGCCCGTCACGGGATCGATAGCTCGAACGCCCAAGGCGTCAACAACTTCCTCGACGCGGGTTCCGGCGATCAACTCCATCTCCAACTTCTTGATATTGCCGGGCCACCGCGGCCGGGACGTGGGCCGAAACATGGCGATGTACTCGGCATTCAAGCTTTTGGTTCGATTGTAGGCGTCCACCGCAACCGCCGGTGACGCGAACGACGTATTACTGGAGAGTATCTCTGTCAGTGTGGCTTGAAATGCGTCGGCCAATTCGTGGGCATTGTAGGCCGTGTAATATGTTCCGCCACCAAATTCCGCGACATTGCTCAAGAGTTCCTGGTCAGTCAAAAAGCCAATGGTGTAAGTGACAACGCGTTGATCGCCGTTCTGCCATCTGTCGTCCAGATCCGTCTCGAACATATGCTTTGCCAGTTTTGGCATGCAGTTCTCCTGGAAGTCTAGCTGATTATCGCCATTGAAATCGTGATCGGTCATGTAATCGCTACAGCCGGTGATTTCGGGAAGTGACTTGATGAAGGAATTCGCGTGCAGATCATAAGTCGGCTTGCCGTCCGTCATCACCACCATATAGATATTCTCGCAATCCCCCATTGGAGAGCTGTAGGTCCCATCTGTTGAGCAATTGCCCGTGCCATCGTCGCGCTCTGCGCAGGGATCACGATAGGGGATGCGGTCAGGGTCATCATCTCCGTATCGGACCGACTGGGCGTTATCGCCTGGTGTCGCCACGTAGCGATAAGCTTCGTAATAAGTCTCACACAAAGGCGTCCATGTTTCTGGCGAAAGCGAATCGACCAGCGTGACGAGACTGTTCCGATCACTTTGGTCCATGCGCGACAGATGCCGCACTACACGTCCACCGTTCTCGTCCTGGTCACGGTTGCCGTTATTTGCATTGAACAGCATTAATCCGAAGTCGATCTGGGGATTGTTCGCCACCAGTTCAGTGACGACATCCTGCGCAATCTCCATTTTTGTGCGATTCTCAACCAGATCATCGTTGTAATACCAAGCCAGATAGTTTCCTGTGAACAGCGTCCGCGTCAGACTGCTGTCATGCCTTTTATTCCAAGTGTCCCAAGGTGAGCCGACGCTGCTGCCGCGGAATGGCCCGTTTCGATCGCTGGCCCAGCCATCACCGGTATTTGGGTTGACGTCATCGTCGTTGTCGATATCTGCGGAACACTCCAGGTGTGAGGTCTGTCGGGTGTCGTTGTTGTCCTCAACGCTTCTCCAGATATCCACATCCCCAATGATCTCGTTCTCAGTGGTCTCGCAATTCCATCGGTAGTCGATATTCCAATAATTCCCTTGGCGGCCATTGCAGTCGGTTTCACCGATTTGCCATGCAGACTTGCGCCACCGGCTCTCGTTGGTATAGCTGTACTGGCACTCGCACAGGGTTGTCTCGTCCGTTCCAATAACACCACGACCTTCGCGCCAAACCCTGAAATAATCCGTATAGCGCCCTGTCTGAATCAGCGGAACGACCGATGTGTTACATTGGTTTGCCGAGTCTGGGACGTATCGATCGGTGCTCGTAGAAGGTGGGCTGCCGTCAAAAGACCAATAGATTTGATCCGTGCGGAAATTGCTGGGGGCACCCGGATAGGAAGCCTGATCCGTCCAGTCGATACCCGGATCATAGTCCGGCTTGGCTTGCGGGACGCCATTGCGCATACTGCCCGAGTTATCGAATAGGATTAACACCTTTGGGCGGCCACCACTGATACCGGTACCGCTAAATTGAGTCAAAAAGATCTCGGTGTCATCCGCAATTACAGCAGAGGGGAGCGACAGTCCCGTGAATACGCCAAGGATGAAGGGGGTGAGCGTAGTTTTCATGAAATGTCTCAGCGGTGTTGTGCCGCTCGGGTCTTGCCTGCGGGGAAATTGTGATGATGAGCAGTACATGCGGAAGTACCACCGCGTTCGAGCGTGCGTCGCATCGCTGAGACCTCGCTAGTCCACGGCGATCACCTGGCGTGATACTCCAAGCCGCAGGGTCGTGGTGGCGGCATCGCGGGCTTGCATCGCCGTGGCGGGTGCATGAGTGCTCACCATGTCGAACGCAGCGCAGCCAATGAGATCATCACTGGACGCGGAATCCATGCGTTCGCACTTGCCTCTTGGATCCCCACTCACGACCGCGGTTACCGTCGGTGCGTCGCTGCCAAGGTCACTTAAGGGATTCGGAGTCATGGCAGTGAAATCGATTTCCATTCTGTTGCCGCGAAACCCCAACCTATCCGAGTCGACGAACACCGCGGTGCGAGCGGCGGTGATGCCGGCCTCGGCAGCGTGAAACGAGCGACTGGAGCCCTCTAGGTTCGTCGCGATTTGAAGTTCGGTGTTTGTCGCTCTCATGGTTGAGACGCCGAGGAGGGCGAGCACACCAAGAATGATCATGCTCGTTATCAATGCTATGCCCTGACTGTGCCGCCGGCGTTGCCCTGCGTCGTTCAGAGCGTCATACGGGCGCGAGCGTTGTTGACTATGGGTGCGGAGTACATCCTTTCCATTGGTGCGCATACAAATCATTTCATTTTCGCCGGATGCAGTCAGGCTAATCCTCAACCATCGGCTTGTTTCGCAGCATGACGGTTGTGCTGACGACGGTGCGATGGAAATTGCGAAGTTTGGCACCCTGACTTGCAGCTGAGCCTTTTGTCGCCGTGACACTGACATCTCCCATCTGGTAGGAACTCGTGTCCCGGTATGAGGAGTTGGGCAATGTATTTCGCAGAAGAAGGTGAACTTGGACGGACACGACGTCATTCCAATTGGTGACATCGCTTGCCTGCTGGAATATTGCGGGTTGACCGTCGGTGCTCACACCATAGAGGAAGCGCATTCCCTCCACGCCTTCGACAAGATCTTCCGGAACGATTTTCATGCCGTCAGTGGCATCCCATTTCATGGTCATTCTGGTCAAAGTCGGAGGCTCGCCATCTCTAGCGGGTGCGCGTATATAGTAGGCGCGGAACTGATACTTCCAATACGCGCCATAAGGCAAGCATTGGTCAGTGCGGCCGCTGCATGACGGGGACAGTGAGGGCATCGTAGTATCTGCAGTGAATAGTCGCAACATGCCGGAAAGTCGGTTGGATGCGACATAGACATCTCCATATACAAGGTCGGCTAGATTATAAAGTGGTTGTGGTCTTGCTAGTTTGAGGATCAGAATATCCGAAGGTATCCCATTAACAATCATTGCATCGTCGATGCATCCAATAGCGCTGCTGGATGTGGCTGTCGACCCGTGAAGCGGTAGGGAGCCGGGGAGCGATTTCTCGTTGAAGTGGTAAACGGCGTCGACTCCACTGCAGTTGTTCTCGACATCGGCGTTGCTGGGGGTCTCCGAGTCGCCATGCAATTCGAAGCTGTCGAAATGCTTACCACCGAAGAAATAGGCGTGTCTTAGATCATTAAGCAAATACCCTAGCGCAAACCGTCCATTTTCTTGGAGTTCGGTAGCGCGGACAGTGTTGGTGTAGACGCCCTTGTTCGTGATGAAAAGACCTAAAACGCCGGATACCAGGAACAAGCCAATGATCATAGCCACGAGTAACTCAACGATGGAAATACCGTGCTGGCGGTTGGGTGTTATGGCGTGGGTTGCGTGCATGAGGAACGAAGGTTGCCTATGACGGTGGCGCAATTAAAGTGCGCAAATGGACAATGCGGCGGAACTCGCTGTTGTCGCCGTATCTGTCGACGACGGTGCAGCCCTGAGCCACGGTTGCGTTGGTCATGCTTTGTCGCCCGAGCCAGGCGATCGCGAGTTCGAGTCGCCCGGTGCCCGTGTGACGGATACAGCCGGTGGGGCTCTGCAATCCTCCAATCGCGCCGACATCTGCGCGTGTGATCCCATTGCCGTCCATTGCGCGCTCCCAGGCCCAAAGATCATGCGCGGCCTGCTGTTGAGGCGTACAGTTGGCGGTGTCGCAAGCCGGGGATGGTTCGTTCGTAATCGAACCTCCGCCTAGGATTGTCCAGCTGTTGTCGCCCGAGGTATCGTAGCTGTCCAAAGCTGCCGAGTTATTGTGCATGCGTTCCATGATGTCTGTGGCGAGGTATACGGCCTGGGTCCGCTGCATCGCTTCAGAGTTGGATTGTGCCGCGAGAATCTGCATTCCAGTTGCGCCGATAGCTCCGATGGAGAACACAACGGCTGCGATTAGAATCTCCAGCATCGAAAAGCCGCGGCATCGTGACCTCCGGACCGTTTGCTGGTTCACGGGATTGGCGATGCCGACTCTCATGACTCAAACCAAGCGGCGAGCGCTAAGGGCACTCGGTCGCTCCAGCAACATCTGCCACCTTGGCTCTGCCGACAGGTGACACTTCGATGACGCGGGCAAGCGCGGCTCCTCGCTCATCGCAAAAACGAAACTCACCTTCGGTTGGCGGTGTGGTGCTGCCGCTTCCGATGCTTCGTCCATCGGGAAGGAAGGCGATGTAGTTGGTGAATGCCGTATCCGTTCGTACCGTATTGGATCCGATCAAAGCGGGCGAACTTCCCAGCAGCAGCTCGACGTTTTGACGTGATCCGTCGCGATTTGCGTCTACGAACACTATCCAGCCGTCTTCCCAGTGGACGGCATTGTCGGTGTTGCAGGTGCTTTGGTTGCTCGTCTTGCAGACGACGATCGCAACCTTTCGTGTGCTCGCTTGGCTGCGCGCCAGAGCCAGTGTTGCCATCAAGTCGTTGGTTTGTCCGGTAAGCCTGTTGTTATTGATCATCATCGAGAAGTTCGGGGCGGCAATCGTCAACAGCACTAACGCAATCGAGACGACTGCGATCAGTTCCACGAGTGTGAACCCACGGATCGCAGCCCTGGCTTCGGATATGGTTTGTGTTTCGCCCGCCGAATGGGGAGGCAAGGGGATCGCTTGCGGGAACTGGGACGAATAGAAAGACGATCGCATGTTGAGCACCTGTTGGCTCGGACCTCGCCGTTCGCGAGGGCACAGGCCTAGCCCTGTCGGTTACTCAAAGCTTACTGTTTCGGCGTGCCGCCCCCTGTGACCGGCTTCGCATCGCGGTGGGGGCCTTGGCCCACCTGTCGGCAAATCGCGCATCTCGTCGTCGAGGGGGATCGGAGGCCGTCCAAACGTGCCGCGCTTGGGATCATCGCGGGCGCGCGGACCGCTGCGCCGCGCGATCCCATTTGTCTGCACCTCGGCGGCATTCGGCGTCGCGCGGACGAAAAACGCCGCGTCGAGACGCGACGTTCTTGTCTTGTCGCCGGCCTTAAGGGCCGCGCCAATAGTTGCATAGCAGGGCTATGCGCCGATTGGCACTCCTCGAAGCCGAACGAACCTCAGGTGCACTCCGGTACGAAAACCTTGGGCAATCGCCTCAGTTCTGATCGGAATCAGTTGGCGATAATGGTCTCCTCCGACTCCGCGATCAGGACGGGGTCTGTCAGGTCGTCCGGCAGGTGGGAGAGCTTCTAGACAAGGCCCGGCCACAGCAGATTGTAGTAAAGCTCGCCGCGTCTCAGCACGACGCCTTCTGACGGAATCTCGTAGGCGAGCGGGCGCTCCTCGTGGGGTTTCAGACGCGTGTCGTCACCGGGCTTCGTAGCCGTTGGCGGCGGCGCGGGCATGCCCTCATCGTCGGTCAAGGCATAAGCAATATGAGCCTGCGGGTCATTTTTGGCCGGATGGCCTTCGGCGCTCTGCCAGACCGAATTGCCGGACTCGTCCTGGGCGGTGAGCTTGATGTACATGTTCCTGAACGGTGCGTCGGTCGGCATGGCGTGGGGCTGCTGATTCTTCATGTAGACGGTTGTCGTCAGCATGTCGCCGGCGGGCTCGGTATGGACGTCGAATACGACCGCCCGTTTGAGCATGGCGTGGTCGTGGCCACCGCCCATGCTGTGATCGGCAATGCCGCCGCTGATGGGCATATGGCAGGAACGGCAGTTCACTTGGCTGCCGGCGGCGATGCATTCGTTGCCGGTCTGGCACAGCGGCACGCCATCGGGGTTGTCGCGCTGGCCGTGACATCCCATGCAGGCATCGGAGGTCGTCATCAACCGGGGATTGCTCTGCATCGGCAGTGCCGGGGTCTCTTTCCCCTCGAACTCCATCGGCTCGCCGAGGTGTGGATTGGGTTTCTGAGAAACATCGCCGACACCGGCGGCGCCGGCAAGATCAAAGCCACGCACGACCTGGGGATGCGCAATGCGAGGAGTCTGAATACGCCGGTCTCCCAGCGTCAGTATCTGGTGGTTTTCGGGGCCGGCTCGAAACTCGAGCTGCCCGCTGGCGGCAAGCCGCCTAAGCGCGGCAGTGAGATTCGGAAAGCCGATGAGACCAGGGGCAAGGTGTAGATGGTCGCCGCCCCGGAACGCAGGCGCCAAATCATGAGCTTGGTCTGTCTGGAATGCCACTACGATCTCGTCCGCCGAAAGGTGCCCTATCAGAAGACATTCGAGCGCGGGGCATGGAACGCGATGGTCGACGAGGAAACTGGCGTGGAGCCGGGTGCGGCCGCGAAGCTGTCCGCGGCGGACTGATGAGCTATGCGGATCGGCCGGTTCACTCGTAATTCTGGCTAAACTCAACACGGACCCCGGTCCTGATCCGATAGGTTGGCAAGTTACCGTTTTGCTTTATCTTCACGAGTTCAGGCGCTTGAGAATTGCGAGGCAGTGCGGGCTGCTCGGGAATCCTATTCACCATCGCTTCTTGATCGGGGCCGCTCCCGGCGTTGATGTGAAGTCAATAGGCGCAAGGACCGAGCGCCATCCGGGGTGACGCTCGGCCCCGCACGGGCGTTAGCCCTCGGCCGTTCGCAAGACTGGACCCTCCAGGATTCCCGCCCATCGTGATCGGCAAGGTGGCCGACGACGACGCGGTGGAGAATGCGGTGAGCTGTGCGGGACTGACGGCGCGATAGTGGCGCAAGGGGCTCAGGTTGCCGAGGAACCGAAGCAGCAGCGGCAGCGTGACAAACAAGTGGATCCCAAGCGCGATGACCACGGTGAAGAAGAACTTGGCCTGTGGCACGAACACCTCCAGACCGGTGGTCGCGACGGTCTCCGCCACGAGCGCAAACACGCCGAGTGGCGCGAACTTCATGACAGCGTCTCGGCGTAGGCGTTGTCGTCGTTCACCCGCGGGCGGCTGCAGGACGGCGTGACCTCGAGGTGATCGAGCGTGGCCATCAGCGTGCTGCCCTTCTGCGGGCTGCCGTTGTCGGCATGCAGGATGAGCGGCTTGCCGATGCCGCGTTCGGCGAACACGGCGCGCCGGACCGGGCGCCGGCATGCTCGCTGTTTTCCTGCGCGTGCGCGCCCCAGCCGACGATCTTACAGCTGTAGAGGTCGAGGATCAGGTAGAGATAGAAGAACAGCCCGCGCACCGGACCGGGCAGGTAGGTGATGTCCCAGCACCAGACCTGGCCGGGGCCGTCGGCGGTATATCTCGGCACGGCTCGCTCTCGTCTTCGCCCCCTGTTGCAGTTACAGTCTCAGAAGATGGAGGCGACAACCAGCCTGACACTGCAAAACTTGTCCTGCATTCCTGAGACCCTGGTGCCCCCGTAGCCGGTTCGACCGAAACTGAGACACTGATAAGGACAGGAATGCGCGCGGATTCCATCAGGGCGCGGGGGGTAGCGATGCCACCTCACGACGACGCCGGATAGATGGCCGCAACTTTTCCTTCTGCCGAACGTGTGGCGGACCATATAAGGGGATCTCGTTGATTACGTCGGAAAAGATCTGACCGGTCGTTGGGAAAACCGGGGTAGGGGCAAACTGGGACCTCCTCGCACAACCCGAGCCCGACCTACGATTTGACCAGTGCGTCATCTGGTAACCGCCGTCTCCGCGAGAGAGGGTCCCGCCGTCTCAACTCGTCTCGCGATAAGCCGCTGCGCACGCCAAGCTCTTCCCAACGCGCACCGACTCTTCCTCTTGCACCTCTCGGGATTTCCGCTACGCCGTTGGCTAAGCCTTGACTGACCCTTCAGCTCTCTCTAACCTCGGGTTCAATGCCGCCGCGACCTCATAGGGGCGCTTGGATTGCCTATCCGTTATCCCTCGGTGACTTGTCTCTTCGGCGGCCGCAGCGCCTCTTGATCAGATGCTTCCTCATGAATTTGGTAAAGACTGTACCCAAAGTGTCCCACGTATCCATGCGAGTATTGCGGAAAAAGGCGTGATGGCATCGCGTATCTGGGCGTCAAGTAAAACGGGGTAGATACTAGTTATGAATATTATAGATGCATTACTGGGTGAACACGGCAGTATTTATGCCACCATGGATCAATTAAAGACGCTATTGGCTTCTGATGCATCGCTTCAGGCATGTCAGGCCGCTTTAAGTCTATTTTGTGGGGTGTTGGAAGATCATGCACGTGTTGAGGAGGCTATCCTTTTCCCTGCGCTCGATCAGTTTCCACAGTTGAAGCAAGGGCCATTGCACGTGATGCAGGTCGAGCACGAAACCATTGATGAAATTATAGCTTTTCTGCGACGCGAGACCGATGCAGATAAGCTAAGGGAGATTTGCAGTGAATTCTTTGAGCTAATTTCTAGTCACTTTACCAAAGAAGAGGAGGCGCTATTTCCGATGTCTCAGAACTTCTTAGCTGCTGAGCAGCTCGATGAATTTGGACGGCAGTGGGCTGTCAGACGCAAGGTATCTCTAATCTAAAGAATCCTCGGTGTTCATCTTTCGATCCTGACGGTGATATGAGCTTCCGAGTCATTGGGAATTGAGAGCGTCAAGGTTGGCTCGTGGAGCGGCTTCGAAAACGGCCAAAAACGTCATGCGTGCTCAGCGACGAAAGATTCCAGCTCGCGCACGGCGTTGGCGGGGCCGTCCTCTTCGGTGAGCTGTTGCGCGACCTTTCCCGCACTGCGGGTGTAGGGCGGTTCGAGGACATTGCGAATGCGCTCGGCCAGATGCTGTGGCCAGTTCGTCCGCGCCAGCTTCACGCCACAGCGCAGCCGCGTTACTTGCGCAGCCCAGTAGAACTGGTCACCGAGATGTGGAACAACAACTTGGGGTACGCCCGCGGACAGTGCACTCCCCGTTGTACCGGCACCTCCGTGATGGACAATGCAGGTGGCGAAAGCGAAAAGGGCATCATGCGACATCGGTCCGGCGATATGTACTTGTTCTCGTTGTTGCGGAAGTTTGAAGTCGGCCCAGCCTCTTTGTATGACAAGTGGTTTGTCGTCGGGCCAGGTTTCCAGGAACTCATCCATCAGTGACTGGCTGTCATCGAAGATCACACTCCCGAAGGTGATGACGGGCGCTTTGCGACCTTTGAGGAAGTCCTTGAGACGTTCAAGTTCGTCGGTATCGTTCTGTTGCTTTTGCCAGCGTAGATAGCCCGTATAGCGGTAACGATGACGGTCGAAATTAGCACCTGTAACAACTGCCGGAGATGCTGCAATGAGGACGCGTTCGGCTGGTTTGAGGAACAGGTGGTTGTTGAGAGCCACTCCGCATTGGCTGAAGTGCCTGCGATAGCGTCGCCACATCATAAACTGTGGAACCCAGTCAGCGAGTCGCCAGAAAACGCTGCAGTAGATGCGACGCAACCGCACGGGCAGGTTTCTCAATTCGGGCAATCCTGTCGGTGGCATGAGGGCATCGGGTACTAGGGTCGGTAGAAAGCCCAAAAGAACAAAGGGTACACGGGCGCGGTCCGCGTAACCTTTCAAATACGAGCAGAGGAAACTGGTCACGAGTATGTCAGCCCAGGGCAAATGCGCCTCAAGCACCTCGGCGGTTTCATGCATGAAAGCGGCCATGGCCTTGTATAACCGACGTAAGACGAATAAGGGGTGCCCCTGCCGGCTCGTACCCAGCATTTCTTCTTTCAGCTTTTCCAGCGTATGTCTGCGCGGCAGGGGGATGTATTTCAGTCCGGCGAACATCGCCTCTTCCTGAAATGCCGGCGGACAAGCTAACCGGATCTGATGCCCCCGTTCTGTCATTGCCTGGCCCAGCCGGATAAAGGGGTATATATCTCCCGCGGAGCCAAAGGTTAGCAGCAGCACTTTCATGTCTTGACCTATGCGGGCAGGCGATAGGCTGAAGGAATCAGGGGCGGACCATACATATTGCGCCGGAGAGATACATCGGTCGGCGATACGAAGTAGGGATCGAACTTATTCGAATCGAACATCGATATTAATACGGTCCTTGTCTTCCAGCAGTTCGCGGATTCGGTTGTTCAACTTGTTGAAGCGACTGATGATGATCAGGCGCTCGCGGACAGTTTTGATTAGCTTTTTGAGGTCGTGGTTGGTTGCGCTAGTGTTGAGGAATTTCACCATGTGCATGCTGGCGTCCTGGGAGGGCCGACGCAGATACGCAACTGATCCGGAGGACCTGTGCTGGCAAGAGGGCCTTGCTTGGACAGGGCTGAACCATCAACTGCTGATGGCATGCTTTCGTGTTCATCGCCGTCCGCGATCCTGAGATTCGGCGAGCATTGACCCCGGTCACGCGCGTGGTCGTTAGGTTGGGCCAAGACTCGTCGTTTCAGGTCGACGGCGTATTGCTTCGGCGCACTCTAACGGTCTTGCTTCGGATCAGGCTGGTCTCGACCGCGATCCCGCCACTGTGCCCCACAGATATCCTGTTTCTCGTTTACAGGCCGATACGAAAATTAACATGCCGCTTGTGAAGCAACACTGAAGCCGATCACGTTTGGTTGATTTTATCTGCTGAGAGCTTTTGCTTCGTGCGATCGTCAGTCGAGTGCGGAGCCACTAGCCGTGTTCCAGGGCGATTTGCATGACGTTGATGCGTTCGTCGACGAAGCCTGCCTCGCAGTAACAGAGGTAATAGCGCCACATGCGGATGAAGCGCTCGTCGTAGCCGAGTGCGCGGACGTCGTCGAGGCGTTGCTCGAATCGGTCTCGCCAGATCGCCAGCGTGCGGGCGTAGTCCTGGGCGTGAAAGGTGCGTTCCGCGATCTTGAGACCGGCTGCCGCAGCGGCTTGGTCGAAGCGCTCGACGGTGGGCAACATGCCGCCGGGGAAGATGTAATGCTGGATGAAGTCGGGGCTCGCCTTGTAGTCGTCGAAGATGGACGGGTCGATGGTGATGATCTGCAACGCCGCGCGCCCAGCGGGCCTCAGGCAGCGCTTTAGCGTTTCCATGTAGGTTGACCAATAGGCCTCGCCGACGGCTTCGAACATCTCAATGGACACGATGTGGTCGAACTGCTCGGAGACGTCGCGGTAGTCCTGCAGGCGCAGCTCTATGCGCGGCTCGAGCGGCGTCTTGGCGACCGCGGCTTGCGCCCAAGCGAGCTGTTCTTTCGACAGGGTTAGACCGGTAACGTGCAGGCCCGCTGTTGCCGCTTCGCGCGCGAAGCTCCCCCAACCGCAACCGATCTCCAAGACCCGCTGGCCGGGCCTGGCGTCGAGCATGCTCAGCAGGCGCCGGTATTTGTTGTGCTGGCTTTGCGCCAGCGTGTCCGTATCGCGTTGGAACAGACCGGCCGAGTAGGTCATGCTCGCGTCGAGCCAAAGCCTGTAGAAATCGTTGCCGAGATCGTAGTGGTAGGCAATGTTGCGTCGGCTGCCGGTCTTGGTGTTTGAACGACGGCGGTGACGCAGCGGCGACAACATGCGGTTCATCCAGCTGCCCTCGAGTACGGCGGAGAATGCAGGCTGGTTGACCGCCAGTGTGTGGATCAGGGCAGTCATGTCGGGGCTTTCCCAGTCCCCGGCCATGTAGGACTCGCCCAGTCCGACATGGCCGCGCGTGGCGATGCGTCGAGCGAAGTCCCATGGCCGGAGGAGTTGGATCTCGCCGCTCGGACCGGCCTCAGTGCCATGCATCTCGTGGGCATGCTCGCCGAGACGGATACGCAGATGGCCGCAATGGATGCGGTGGAACAGATTCTTGAACGGCCGCAGTGCGGGAAGTCGTGTCGAGGTAAGCGCAGCCTCTGCGGTCTTATCGCTTGCCATCAGGTCACCTCTTGGTGGGGTGGCTCGGGTTTTGGGAAATAGCGTGCGCCGCGGAGCCAAATCTTGAGCGCCTGCCAATGGATGGCGGTCATTACCTTCAGTGTCATCAATGGCGTGCGCAGGAAGGCGCGCCAGAGTGACCGGTTTGTCATGGGCTCGCCATGACCGGTTTGCGTGGCGACGAGCTTGAGGCGACCGTGTTCATCGTACTGCCGGATCAGTACAGCCAAGTGATCATCCGGACGGGACAGCCGAAACTGATAGTCGCCTCGCATATCCATCAGCGGCGACACATGGAAACACTTGGTGGCAGCGCCGCGCATGGGCCAATCGATGGGGTTGCCAGCGTTCGCCAGCAAATAGAAGTGATGCTCGCCGAAGGTGTTATTGACCTCGGCGATGACCGCCCGAAGCCTCCCGTCACGATGCTCGCAGTACCACAGGCTGAGGGGATTAAAGCCGAAGCCGAGCACCCGGGGGAAACACAACAAGCGGATACGTCCGCCAGCAAGTTCGATACCGCGCTCACGGAGCATCCGCTCTGCCCAGGGCCGTAGCGGCGAGCCATCGCGCTGGCCGTGATCTCTGGGCTCGAATCGAAACAGGTTGAAGCGGGCGCCGGAGATCAATCGCGGCAACCGGTGCAGGGCATCCACATCGAGTAGCAGACTAAAGACGCGATACTCGAACCGGTACTGCACCGGGAAGATTCGCTTGTGCATAACGCGGGTGAAGAAGACCCGATGCGGCCCAGGCTCTGGGTTTGCGTCGCGCTCGCGTTCAGTTCCGGACCCTCGATCGGGTGCCGAGCTAACAGACCGATTCTTGCTCATCAGGCGGCGGCGTCCAGTGCGGGGGCGGAGTCCGTATGGGGAAGTGGGGGTGGCGCGGGCCCGCCGGTGAGCCACGCCGTGTCCGCGCCGAGCAGTTTGGCCGCGTCGACGGCGGCGCTCAGGGCATCCTCGTGGAAACCGTAGCCGAAGTAACTGCCGCAATACCAAATGCGATCGCGACCCTGCAGGCATTCAAGCTCCTTCTGTGCGGCCATCGCGGCGCCGTCGAAGACGGGGTGATCATAGGTCATGTCCGCGATGATGGACGCCGGGTCTGGCTCTTGCAACGGATTCAAGGAGACTAGGTAGTCCCGCGACGATGTCAATCCCTGGAGCCGATTCATCCAATAGGTCACGGAAACGCTCCGCTGGCCGTCCCGCGCGTCGCCGGCGATGTAGTTCCAGGAGGCCCAGACCTGCCGACGTTGGGGCATTAGTGCGGTGTCGGTGTGCAGCAGGGTCCGATTCTCCTGGTAACGGAAGCGGCCGAGCAATCGCGCTTCGTCGTCGCTTGGCTGATCCAGCAGCGCCAGCGCCTGGTCGGCGTGGCACGCCAAGACCACCTTATCGAAAAACAGCTCGGCGCCGGATTGCAACACGACTTCGACGCCGTCGCTCCGGCGGTGTACACGCGCCGCGCCGTCCATAAGAACGCGTTCACGACCAATATCGTCCAGCAAACGCTCCACATAGGCACGGCTGCCGCCGACGACGGTGCGCCACATGGGTCGGTCGACAATGTTGAGCAGCCCGTGATTCTTGAAGAAGCGCGCCATGCTCTCGGCAGGGAAAGCCATCATGGTCCGCGTCGGGCAAGACCAGATGGCCGCCGCCATGGGAAGCAGGTAATGCTCGCGGAAGCTCGAGCCGAGGCGCTCACGGTCGAGGAACTCCCCCAGGCTCAGGCCGTCGAAACCGGGACCGGAAAGTAGACGCTTGCACCGCGCGTTAAACCGCAGCATGTCGGCAAGCATCCGCAGAAACGATGGGCGAATAAGATTGCGGCGCTGTGCAAAAATCGTGTTCAGGTTGTCGCCTGAATATTCGATGGCACCGGAGCCGATCGATGCCGAAAAGGACATATCCCCCTCGCGGGTCGGTACACCGAGGTGTGCTAGCAAACGCATCAGCAGGGGGTAGTTGGGTTCGTTGTAGACGATGAAGCCAGTGTCCACCGGCACCGGATTGTCACGGTCGGCAACCTCGATCGTGTGCGTGTGGCCACCGATGTAATCGTTGCGTTCGATCAACGTCACGTCGTACCGTTGCGAAAGCAACAAGGCGCTGGCGAGGCCGGCGATTCCACTGCCGACAACGGCAATTCGTTCTGACATCTGACTCTTTCGGGCTGGTTATCTTCGAAGGATTCAACAGAATCTAGACAAACGGGGCGGGAATCAATGGTTGAATACCCGAATTTCAAGCGCATTCGACGCAAGCCCGCGACATGGTTGATCGAGGCCCAAGGATGACCTGGGCCAGGGGCCTCGCCGACCGCACCCCAAAGGACCCTGCGCCTATCTCAGCATACCCGACTGCGGCTGATTGCGACGGCTCGGCGCGGCTCGCGACGTTTATCAAGCGCCATGCGCCTCTGCTGGTGCTGACGGGGGCGGGTTGTAGCACGGAGTCCGGCATTCCGGACTATCGCGACAGCGACGGTCACTGGAAGGGGGCCGAGCCCATTCGGTATCAAAGTTTCCTCAAGGATGCCGCCGCGCGACGGCGTTACTGGGCACGTAGTTATGTCGGCTGGCCGCGCGTTGCGGTGGCTCGACCAAACACCGCACATCAAGCGCTGGCCCGCTTGGAGATGCACGGTTTCTTGACCCATCTGGTGACGCAAAACGTCGACGGTCTGCATCAGCGCGGTGGTTCGCGTCGCGTTATCGATCTGCACGGCCGGCTCGACATCGTCGATTGCCGTGGCTGCGGACTGCGCCTGTCCCGCGAGCGGGTGCAGCGGCTTCTGGCGGAGCTCAACCCTGACTCAGCCGCGTTCAGTAACGAGCCGTCGGCGCCGGATGGCGACCTGTTGCTGAGCGATACTTCTCAGGCGCCATTCCGTGTGCCGAACTGCGCGGATTGCGGAGGGATACTCAAACCGGCCGTCGTGTTCTTCGGCGAGAACGTGCCGAAGCCTCGGGTGCGACGTGTCTTTGCCCGGCTCGGCGAGAGTCGCGGTCTGCTCGTGCTGGGCTCGTCGCTCACGGTCTACTCCGGGTACCGGTTTTGTCTGGAAGCGGCCAAGCGCGGCACCCCGATCGGATTGTTGAATCGAGGACGCACCCGAGCCGATGGGCTGGCCACACTGAAACTCGACATGGATTGCGGCGAGACCCTGGCCGGCGCACTCGGTCATCTGGGCTCTCTCTAGGCCTGAGCCGCCGACTCCCGAAACCATCGGCCCGCGTGGGTCCAAATAGTGCTGCCGCCCCAATCACTGCTGATGAATGCCGCGCCATGACCCAGATCCGCATCAAGAATGATCCCCCGCCGTCGCTTTCTCCCGTCAGCTACCACGGCCGCAAGCAGCAAACGCAGCCGCTGACTCACCATGAGATCCTGGCGCTGATCGCGCCATTTACGCGTCGCGGGCGCCATGCGGATCTCGCGGCGAGCGACCGCGCCGAGCGGAAGCTGGCATTCAAACCCATCGACCACGCATCGACAGGTGACGATGAGCCGGCTCTGCGTGAGACCATGGCGCTTGAAGTCGAGGGCCGCGACAGGTTTCGGCTGGTGCGCACCGTCGCCATCGCTGACGGCATCGGTGCCGGTCTTGCGTCGACCTTGACTGCCGACGGGGCGGATCTTGCGGCAATGCTGGACCGCGTCGAGTCCGTACCGGTGCGACGTCAGGTCGCCGTCTATGCGGGAATACCCCTGGTCCGAGGCTATTACGTCGACGCCGACGCGCCAGCATCGGAAGCTGGTGCCTTTCCCGGACCGGTGTTCGTCGACGCGAAGTCGCGTATCGACGGCATGAACCTGGCCTGCCAGGCCGACCGCCGACGGGGTATGCCGGTGGAGGTCAAGCTCACTGCCGCTCCGGGCCAGGAGCTGCGCCTCCCGGAGGACCTGATTGCGGTGCTTGGTTGGCGCTACCGTCCGTTGGTGCATATCATCAGTTACTGGCGCGGCACCATCGACGTTGCGCGCAGGGAGCCCGAGCGAACACCGGAGATCGAATACCGGCTCGGCCAGACCGTCAAGCATCTGGCCCGAACACTCTCCGAGTCCCCGGAGAGCTACCATGAGCGCTACCTGCGCGCCCGCTGGAGGGTGACCTTTCAGCGCGCGATCCCGTTGCTGATCGGTCTCTCGCTGCTTGCCGCCACGCCGTTAGTTCGATTTCTGGACATGGAAGGCAATTCGATCCTGCGAATGCTGATCTTCCACTCGCCGCCCTTGCTCCTGGTCAGCTTCTTCCTGATGCGGGAGATGCCGCGGCTCGAGATCCCGCCTTTCCCGCGACAACTGCATTACCCTGCCTGGATCCTGCCTTCCACGGACAAGGGCGCGCGGTCATCGGCCACTGACCCGGACAAGGCCCAAGAGTCTTCGGCGCGGCCACTGGAGGCCAAAACCTGATTTGCGAGAAGATCGTCGCCGGGTTAAATCAATTCCCGACAAGAACAGCTAGGAGCCCCGTTTGCAAGGCAACCCGATGAACATCCCGCCGGTTTCCATCGCGGCGGTCAAACAGGCGCTGATCGAGCAGTACGCGGACTCCACGCTGCGCCGTCGGGCGTCGATGTTATGGGGCACCCGCGGTGTCGGCAAATCCTCGATCGTGCGCCAGGTTGCCGATCATTTCGGCGCGCCCCTGGTGGACCTGCGTCTGACGACCATTGAGCCGGTGGACATCCGCGGGGCCATCTACGCGGACGATGCTCAGCAAAAAACGGTCTGGTTTCCCCCCGAGTTCCTGCCGGAGGCGGATCAACCCCAGGGCATCCTATTCCTCGACGAACTAACGGCCGCCGATCAACGGCTACAGATCTCGGCATACTCGCTGATCCTCGATCGCCGGGTTGGGAATTACCGTCTGCCGGACGGCTGGCTGGTGGTTGCTGCCGGAAACGCGGCCTATCATGGCGCGGTCAGTCACGACATGGGCACGGCGCTGGCCGATCGCATGTTCCACTTCAATGTGCAGTCCGTCATCGATGCCTTCCTGGACTATGCATTGGAGAACGACTTCGCGCCAGAGATCATGGCCTATTTGAAGATTCGGCCTGACAAGCTCGACGATACACACAGTCAGCTCGCCAACGATCATCTCGTTGGCGCTAGTCCGCGTGGTTGGGAAGACATCTCCAATGTACTGCAGTCGAATCTGTCCGAGTCCGGTAAGCGTGTGTTCGTGCAAGGGCGGATCGGTGCCGCGAATGCCGCCGAGTTCTTCGGCGTACTGCGGGAGATTCAGGCGGGCACCGATGTGCTGAAACTACTCGACGCGCAACCCGGCGACGAAACCGCGGCGTTGTTGCCAACGACGCTCGATGGTCTCTACGGCATGATCTACGGACTGCTCGCCGCCGCGACCGATGAACAGCGCATAGGCCGTGCGCTCGAGATCGTGGACCAGCTGCCGGACGCCAACGCCCCCGAGCCGCTGCCGATCCGCGAGGCCCAAACGCTCACGATGGAACTCCTGTTCCAGAAAGCCCTGGAACGCGGACTTGAGGCCGCGGTCCTCGATAGTGCAACCTACCGCCGCTACGCAGAGCAGCGTGAGCGTGACGGCCAGCAGGCCGCCTGAGGACTCAGGTGATCGAACTTGCTTCGGCTGACGATTCCGCGGCGCCGAAACGGCGGGCCGAAAATCGGGGCCATCGCGGCACCCGCGCCATTCAGAAGATGGTCGAGTTCGCGCCGTCCACTGGCGGCCTTGCGCTCTGGGTCCACCACCGGGATGTCGATGCCGAAGATGCCCCGGCGATCGCCGCGAACGACGGCGCGACCATCTACTACGGGCCCCAGTTCGAAACCCTGTCCTTGCCAGTCCAGGTCGGACTGGTCGCGCATCAGGTGCTGCACGTCGCGCTGCGTCACGCGCAGCGCCGGGACGCACTGGCTCGGCTGGTGGGTGACGTCGACCCGCAGCTCTATAACATTTGCGCCGATGCCATCGTCAATAGCACGCTGAGCCATCTCAGCTGGTTGGAACTGCCGGCGGGCTCCGTCCTGCTCCAGGATCTCTTGAGCGCGTCGCTGAATATCCGCCAAGGCGTGGAAAAGTCGCTGCTCGAATGGGACCTGGAGCGTCTCTATCGTGCCGTCGATGACCGCAAATGGTCCGGCTCATTCGACGGCAAACGCAACGGCGCGGGCGACCAGCGAAACAGCAAGGCCGGCGACGCCGGCGGCAGCGATCCGGGCGCCGGACCGGAGCAGACCGCGGACCCCGAACGGCCGGCATCAGACGGGCAATGCGCGGCGAGGGCGCGGTATTTAGCGGAACGGATTATCAGCGATCTGCTGCCCGCGGCCGATTCCGACCAGCCCGAGGCCGAGGCCGAACAGTCTCGGGAGTGGCGTGAACGTATCGTCCGCGCCCACGCCGGCGACGGCGTCCACTCGATACTGCGGGAGCTGCTAGCGGACCTGCCGAAGGTACGCACCCCCTGGGAGCAATTGCTTCGCACACAACTCGCGCGCGGTCTGTCTCATCAGCCGGATCTGTCCTGGTCACGCCCGTCACGTTCTTACCTGGCCAATCAGGGTCGGGCGGCCGGCAGCGGCAGGCGCATGCCTTGGGAGCCTGGGGTGTCTACCGCGAAGGCCGTGGCGCGGCTTGCCGTGCTGGTGGACGTCTCCGGGTCCATCGACGAGGCTTTGCTCGCTCGCTTTGCCGGTGAGATCGAGTCAATCACCCGCCGTCTCGAGGCCGGCGCCGTGGTCATTATTGGTGATGACCAGGTGACTGGTGTTGAGCTGTTCGAACCCGGCCGTTCCAACCTGCGTGACATCCACTTCCACGGCGGCGGTGGCACCGATTTCGCGCCGCTGCTGCGGGAAGCGGAGCGTCACGGCCCCGATATCGCGGTCTTTCTCACCGATCTCGACGGTCCCGCCAACTACCGTCCCGGGTTTCCTGTCCTCTGGTGCGTTCCGATAGCCCATGCCGCCATGCCGCATCCGTTCGGGCGCAAATTGGTGCTGGATTGATCGCCGCGCTCAGGTCGGGTGCTCTCACGCCCAATGCTGACTCGACGCGCAAACCGGCCGTCTGGGCCGATACGATGGGTTTTCGGTTTCGCCGCTCCTGACCGGTGACGGCGACAATTGAAACGGTCGTCGGTTGCTTGAATGACTCGGCTTGTCTTTAGTATTGTTCCGGTATCTGAGCGCGCCGTGTCAAGAGCGCCCGATGGCTTGATGGTCGATCGGGAACGGCTTCGACTGTATGCTGGCGGTGGTCCTTGTTCTGGAGGGCGAAACGATGAACAGACTGCGGATTATTCTGGCGCCGATTTTAATGATCCCATTGGCGTCCTGCGTCGCGCCGGGAGTGCAAGGTCCAGGCGGAACCGTTCAGGGGACGGCGAATGTCGAGAACCTTGAACGACAGTCACCGGTAACGCCCGCCCCCAGCGATGCCCAGAATGCCACCACTGCCGCCTATTACGGCAGCGGTCCGCGGTATTACCCAAGGCATTATTACTATGGCGACTGTCGTGGCAGAGACTGTGACTATCCGTACCGTCGCTACTGATTTCTCATTCCAGGCAAGACGATAGCGGAGAACCAAGCATGAACACGCGTTTGGCTGTGCTGACCATGTCTGTGTTTGTCAGCGGATGCGCCTCGACGATGAGCGCCCAGCAGGCTTCCGACTACAATGGCGATGGGGTGGTGTCGGATGCGGAGTACAAGCAGTTCAACAAACAGGCGAGCGTTCAGGAGCGCAACGTCTACACCGAGAGCGTCAAGCGGCGTGGCGCGGTGAACACGGTCCGCGACGTCAACGACGTGGTTTGGACGGCGCGAAGCATCCTTTCTGGTATTCGGAGCTTCTAAACGCGATTTTGGTCGCCGTTGACGCGGATCTCGATCGATTGTGGGGATCTCGTTTGCAGGTCCCTTACCCTGGTTCTTCCCGTATTCGATTTCGGCTTGTCAGCGAGTGCGTCTTTAACAGGTTCGCGCGTGCCGAGGTGGCGAGCCGACCGCAAAATGAACCATTGTCTGCGCTGGAGAGTTAAAGATATGAGGCGTGTGATTGCGATAGAGCTGGCGATGATGACGATCACTGCGAGCGCCCTCGCCGATTGTCCCGACCAAGGCTTTGAGACCCGCCTACGCGACAATAGATCTCAAGAGCAACGCCAACTGAGCTTTTGGCTAAATGGAAAGCGCATCAACGCAACCGCCCCCGATGGCGAGAATTGGAAAGAAGACCATTGCCTCGGCGGCGAACTGGTCAAGGTCGGAAACGGAACGTCGGTCGATCCTAGAAGAGTGGTTGGGGCCTGGGCTGTCATCGGTACTAATGGCAGGCGCGTCGAATACACATACGACGGTGATGCGGGCAGGCCTTACCGATGGCGCGTCTACCGCGATGAGGACGCAGGAGGATTATGCTGGCAGGAGCGACCTGCCGACGGCAGCGCAGTGGTCGCAACCGGTCCCGACAGTATTCCTATCCCTGAGCCCTGCCCATGATTGGCATCCGGAAACGACGCACTATGATAGATGTCGAGCGACCAAGAATCCCTCGCCGAACAAGACCAGCGCGGGGAACGATGTCGTGTGCAATCGACTCAACATGCGCTTTGCGGCGCGCTGACTGCCGCTGATCGATGGGTTGTAGGGCGCCAAATATGGCGGAGAGGGTGGGATTCGAACCCACGGTGGGCGCAAGCCCACACTTGATTTCGAGTCCTGCTGCTGGACAGCAATAGCAGGGGCTACAGGCGGAAATCCGGGCGAAGGTGACACTACAGGTGACAGTGCGCGTCCTTATGCGCTAGCATTAAGCCACGCGCAACGGCGCGCTATGGCGTAAAAGCGAAACGGCCCAGGGTGGCACCCCCGGACCGTCTCTTGTCACCACAGCTGAGGAAGCAGCATGGCAACCATCGAGAAGTTAGCCCGAGCGTCCGGGCTTGTCTACAAGGCTAAGGTCCGCCGCCAAGGCCACCCCACAACCACCCGTACTTTCAAACACCGTTCCGATGCCGAGAAATGGGCACGCAAGACAGAGGCTGAGCTAGAACGCGATGCCGCCGGACTGAGCAATCCAGCACAAAAACACACCGTCGCGTCCTGCATCACCCGTTTCCGAGCTGAGCGGCTACCCGAACTGCAGCCGGGGACCCAGGTGGCTTACGACATCCATCTGCGGTACTGGACCGAGCACCTTGGTCGGCTGCGGCTGTCCGACGTCACCCCATCCAAGCTCGCAGAACATCGGGATGCGCTGCTCGCCACGGAGCGCAAACCGGCGAGCGTCAACCGCATGCTGGCCGCACTGGCTGCCGTCTTCACCCGTTGCGTTAAGCACTGGCACCTGCTGGAACACAATCCAGTGCATCGCGTGGCCAAGCTGTCGGAGAACAACGCAAGGACGCGATTTCTAAGTCAGGCGGAATTGGATCGACTGTTATCAGCATGCCGTGATTCGGATTCACCTGATTTGCATCTCGCCGTTCTGCTGGCCGTCACGACGGGGTGCCGCAAGTCCGAGTTAATGATGCTGCGTTGGTCTCAGGTCGATCTGGCGGCAGGCGTCATCCGGTTGGAACACACTAAGAACGGTGACCAGCGCACGCTGGCGATCCCGCGACAGATCATCCCGCCGTTGGAGCAGCGCAACGCGGCACAGCAGCAAGGCAATGTGGTCGAACTGCGCGCTGATGGCCTGCTGTTTCCATCGCGGGCCAGCAAAAACAAGCCCGTCGACCTGCGCGGCGCATGGCTTAAGGCCGTCGAGCGGGCCGGGCTCGGGGACTTCCACTGGCACGATTTGAGGCACTCCACCGCATCATTCCTGGCCGCTGGCGGCGCGTCGCTGCGAGAGATCGGCGAAGTCCTGGGGCATCGAAGCGTCGAGGCTACCCGCCGTTATTCGCATCTTACCGAGCAGCATAGCCATGCATTGGTGCGCGGG
>JBATTL010000386.1:0-1590 GCA_049670525.1 Thiohalocapsa sp.
TCAAGCGTTGCATCCGCAAGGGCACGATACACCTCGACTTCTTCCCGACCTTCTGCGGTTCAGCGTTTAAGAACAAGGGCATTCAGAACGTGCTGAACGGCGTTGTGGACTATCTGCCGAACCCGACCGAGGTTGAGCCACAGCCAGAAGTCGATCTTGAGGGCAACGAAACAGGCGTGAAAGCCATTGTTGACCCCAACAAACCGTTCCGCGCGCTCGCGTTCAAAATTATGGACGATCGCTACGGCGCACTGACCTTTACGCGTATTTACTCGGGCAAGATCCAGAAAGGCGACTCAGTGCTGAACACCTTTACGGGCAAGACCGAACGTATCGGGCGCATCGTAGAGATGCACGCCAACTCGCGGCAAGAGCTGGATTCGGCGCAAGCCGGCGATATCGTTGCACTGCTGGGCATGAAGAACACCCAGACCGGCCATACGCTCGCGGACGAGAAAAACCCGGCCACGCTGGAGCCGATGGTGTTCCCCGACCCGGTCATCTCAATCGCGATCGCGGCCAAAGACAAGGCCGGCACCGAAAAGATGGGCATCGCGCTGGGCAAGATGATTGCCGAAGATCCGTCGTTTCAGGTCGAAACCGATCAAGAGACCGGCGAGAGCATCATGCGCGGCATGGGCGAGCTGCACCTCGATATCAAGGTCGATATCTTGCGGCGGACGCACGGCATTGAAGTTGAGGTGGGCAAACCTCAGGTCGCCTATCGCGAGACCATTACGCAGACGGTGCAGGACAGCTACACGCACAAGAAGCAGACCGGCGGTTCGGGCCAGTTCGGCAAGATCGACTACGAAATCGAGCCACTTGAGGCCGGCGAAGACGCCTACGTCTTTGAGTCCAAGGTGACTGGCGGCAACGTGCCGCGCGAATACTGGAGCGCCATTGGCAACGCCTTCGAGAAGATGATGGCCGAAGGCACCCTGGCGGGTTACCCGCTGCTCAATGTGAAATTCACGCTGATGGACGGCGCGTATCATGCGGTCGACTCGTCAACCATGGCGTTTGAAGCAGCCACGCGTAACGCATATCGCCAGTCCGTACCGAAGGCCTCGCCGCAGATACTCGAGCCCATCATGAAAGTTGATGTGTTTACGCCGGAAGACCACGTCGGCGACGTAATCGGCGACCTCAACCGCCGCCGCGGCATGATCAAGTCGCAGGAAGTACTGCCGACCGGCGTGCGCGTTAAGGCTGACGCGCCCTTGTCCGACATGTTTGGCTACATTGGTGACCTGCGCACAATGACCTCAGGCCGTGGGCAGTTCTCGATGGAGTTTTCGCACTACGCACCGTGTCCGCGCAATGTGGCGGACGAAGTGATCGCGGAAGCCAAAGAGCGCAAAGCCAGGAAGTAGGCCTGCCGGATAAAGCTAGCCCGTGGGTCGCTGCTCGCAGTGCCCCGGGCGGCCTGCCCAGGCTCAGATTGCCTGGCCCGCCTCGAGCACCCGGGCGAGCGCAGACTTCACAGCGACTTGCGGGTCGACTCCGGCCCACTGCAGGTAGCCCCGCAGATTTGTTTTCGAGTGCTCCACACCTTGAGACCCCCGCTCAAGCGGCACAATCGAAGCC
>JBATTL010000387.1:0-1981 GCA_049670525.1 Thiohalocapsa sp.
TTGCCGACGAACGAGCCGGCGACATCCCGTGTGATCTCGGCCGTGGTGTTCGCGACCATTGGCACCAGCATCAAGCCGACAAGCAGTAGGATCATCACCAAGGACGAGCCACCGTGCAGACCGGAGCGGAAGGTCCAGAACAGCGCGGGGAAGAGTGCGATCAGAAAGAGCGCCGGGTAGGCTTGCGACACGCCTCCCGCGACCAGGCACAGGCCATGATCAGGAACGTCACCAGGAGGATCCCGACCGCCGCGCGTGTGGTCGGCGCCCTCGGCGCCTGCAGCAAGGGCGCGGTGAAGATGGGCGCGAGATAGGCCAGCGTCCAGTCGTACGCGAGCGCGATGACGAAGGTGAGGGTCACGCCGAGGCCGAGCCGCAGCGCGCGGCGATCCCAGGTGCGCCGCGCGCTGGCCTGGTCATCTGCCGACTCAGGGAGCCCGGTCTCAGTAGACGGCTCAGTAGGCATAGGAGAGCCAGCTGATCAGCCTGATCCAGACCGCGCCCAAGGCGTTCAGGAATCCGTTGTCCCCGGTGTAGACGATGACATTGGCCTGGCCGTTGAGATTGCGCCGGATGTCGGCGTTCTCGCTGCCGATCTCATAACCCAGCATGCGGATACGCACCGGAAAACGCTGCGGGTCTCGCAGCCAGGCCTGTTCCTTCGGTACGCTCGGCAGGCTGCCTGGCGAGTCTGGGCCGACGGACGCGGCATTGGTGATGCTGCTGACCTCGCCCTTGAAGATCCGGCCCGGATAGAGGTCCAGCACCATGTCCACCGGATCGCCGACGGACACCCGTGCCAGGTTGTTCTCGGTCAGATACGCCTCGACCCAGACATCCTCGAAGGACACGAGGTTCATTAGCGCCTGGCCCGCCTTCGCGAAGGTGCCCTCGCCGATCGTCAGATCGACCACGACACCGCGCGAGGGCGCGTGCAGCTCGGTCCATTCCAGATCGAGCTCCGCCTCTCCTAACTGGGCGATGGCGGAGCGGATCTCGGCGTTATCCGTACCCTGATCACCCAGCTGTTGGCGCGCCTTTTCGAGATCCGCCCGCGCCCCGGCCACCTTGCTCTCGGCGGCGGCCAGGTCGGCGCGCATGTCGTCGGCCTTGGCGACCAGGCCCTTCTGTTCCAGCTCGAAGATGCGCGCGCTCTGGACCTTCACGTTCTCAAGGTTGATCTCGGCCTGGGTGAGGTTGGCCTGGGCGACCTCGACCTGGGACGAACTGGCCCCGACGGACTGGGTCGCGGATTGCAGCGCGGAACGCGCCTTCTCCACCTCCAATGCGAAGGGGCGCTGATCGATCCGGGCCAGCAGGTCGTCGCCTTCGACGAGCTGCGCGTTGGTTACCGCCAGCGCGGCGACGTAACCGGAGACCTGGGGCACCACCTCGATGACAATCGCCTTGACCCGCGCGAGCGACGTGTAGGGCGTGATGCGGTCGGCGAACAGGTACCAGACGAACAGCAGCAGTGCCAGGAGGGTGACGAGTCTTGTGGTCGTTTTCATCAGTTGGCCTGCCATGCGTGTGTGATTGTTTCAGGTCTCGTCTGCATCCGGCAGAGAAATCGAGGTGGCGAAGGTGACTCGGCTGGGATCGGAATGCGGCCCCCCCCGGCGCAGCGCTTCGGTGCGGGCCGTCAGTCGACATCGGCGTCCGCAATCTTGATGTCGCGACTGAGGCGCTGGCCGTGGATCGCCGTGGCGACCGCCTTGCTGGCTATGGCGACATAGAGGCCGGTGGCGACAATGCCGACAATCGCCGACGCGATGCTGGCAATCCTGCCCAGTGTCGTCACCGGCGTCATGTCGCCGTAGCCCACGGTCAGTCCGGTGATCAAGGTGAAATAGGCGGCGTCCCCCAGGGTCCAGTCTTCCGCCCAGGCCAGCGTGAGCCCCAACAGCATCAGCCCAGGTTTGACACATCCAGTAAATTTCTTCCCTACAATCATGAGCTTAAGTGTACACGTGTATTCGTT
>JBATTL010000388.1:0-5120 GCA_049670525.1 Thiohalocapsa sp.
GGCGGACGCCGCTCGCCTGTTCGCCAGGCTGGCGCAACTCGGTGGCGAGCAGTTGGTGGGCAAGAGCGACCGTCTAAGCCCCGGCACTTTCTGGGGCGTCGCGGATCACTGAGCGACGAATGGGGGCTCGGGTTCCCGCCGCCGCGCTGCGATTCGGTTCGGCGCTGGTTCTGCTATCGGTCTGGCAGGTCACGGCCTGGATACTGCATGACCCATTGTTACCCTCGCCCCCGGAGGTGATGGCGCTCGCCTGGCGTGAGGTTTTCGAGGGTCCATTGCTGCACCACCTCGGCGCGACCTTGCGCCGGGTTGCGATGGCGTTCCTGATCGCAATGTCCTTCGGCAGCGCCATCGGTCTGCTGATGGGCCGGTCGCGCACCGCCGATCTGCTGCTCGACCCCTGGCTCATCCTGTTTCTGAATATCCCGGCCCTGGTGATCATCGTGCTGGCCTATGTCTGGTTCGGACTGCTGGAGATCACCGCCATCCTCGCCATCGCCGTCAACAAGATTCCCAATGTCGCGGTGACCCTGCGCGAAGGTGCCAGAGTCCTCGACCGCGACTATCGGGAGATGGCCGAAAGCTTCCGCCTCGGCTGGCACAAGACGCTGCTGTTCATCACCCTGCCGCAACTGCTGCCCTACTTCACCGTCGCCGCTCGCAACGGACTGTCGCTGATCTGGAAGATCGTCCTGGTGGTCGAATTGCTCGGCCGCAGCGACGGCATCGGCTTTCAGTTACATCTGTATTTCCAGCTGTTCGACGTGACCGGCATCTTGGCCTACAGCCTGGTGTTCATCCTGGTGATGTTAGTCATCGAGTACAGCCTGATGCAACCCTTGGAACGGCTCGCGAACCGCTGGAGGACCACATGACGGCAGGTGTCGCGGCGCCACGCGAAACGGACCCTAACCAGCGCTCCGTGTCGGTGCGCGTCGACTCCAAGATCTACCCGGCGGCACATGGCGTGAGCGGCAACGAGCGGGTGCTCGACGGGGTACGATTCGAGATCGCGCCGGCCGAGTTCGTCGCTCTGATCGGCCCGTCCGGTTGCGGCAAGAGCACGCTGCTGCAGATCGTCGCCGGGCTCGACGACGATTTCTCGGGCAGCATCGCATGGCCTTCCGCACAGCGTCGGCGCCTTGGCTATGTGTTCCAGCAACCGCGCCTGCTGCCCTGGCTGACCCTGCGCAACAATCTCCGCCTGGTGCTAAATTGCTCAGCGTCCGCGAAGGCGCGCATCGACGAGTTATTGGACGCCATGGATCTGTCTGCTTTCGCCGACTATCACCCGAATCGCATCTCCGTCGGCATGCAGCGGAGAGTGGCCCTGGCCCGGGCCTTTGCCGTCGAACCCGATCTGCTGCTGATGGACGAGCCCTTCGTGTCGCTGGATCCGCCCACGGCCAATCTGCTGCGTGCCCTGCTGCTGCGGGTCTGGGACAAGTACCGAAGCCGCGTGCTGTTCGTGACCCATGACCTCTTCGAAGCGACGCAACTGGCCGACCGCATCCTGTTCCTGTCCGCAACGCCGGCGCGCATCCTCGATGAGGCCGAGGTGGGTATTCCAAGAGCAGCGCGTACCGATGCCAAGGTGGTGGAAGCGCGCTATCGCGCGCTGCGGGAGAGGTTCGACGATCTTTACGGGGCAACCGTTGGATTGGTTCCATTGGCAGGCCAAGATCGGAGTCGGTGAAACCCCGAGCGCCCTTTTCGTCCTATCGACCCACGCTTCCGAGTGGCTTGCATCGCAAAGCCAATGTCAGCCACGAACGATTCGATCCGTCATTTGAATCAACTCGCTATACGGGCGACTAGCAGAATTGGTTCAGTCCTGTGAACTGGATGCCTCGTCGACACAGAATTAGCCAAAGGAGCCTGTCCCTCCGCGCTAGACAATGATCGCGACGCGAGTGCACTGGAGCATTGCTGCCGATCGACGCAATCCACAGGGCCGAGCGAACCTTGTTACTTGCGGCAGACGTACCAGGCAATAGGAGCCGAAATAGTTAACGCCCAGAAGGCGGACAATGAGCGGATTGACGAAACCAGTTCCCGACTTCGGGGTCTGTCGTGCCTTGAGCTTTCAGCGCGTTGCGGTATCCCGACCGGAACGGTCAAGTCCCGGCTATCGTCCGCCCTCACCCGGCTGCGTCAGACCGGTTTCCAAGGCAAGGACCAACGCAATGAGCAATAGCAACCGGCTCGTCGAATACAGTCTGGGTTCCCTGGCGGAACAGACTGGATACGCCCCGCTTCTCCGGCGGAGTAAGCCAGAGCCACATCTTCGAGAAGTAGCTGTCCGCCTGAACCGAACCTCTCTGACAATCTGCGAAAAACTTGCGATGGTTTCCGATACCCGACGATTCCGATTGCGCAACTCACCCAGGGGCAGCCGAAACAGGTGAAACCCTGGGGTTGCGTTTCGTCCCACCGGCTGTCGCATCGCGGGGACAATCCGCATCCGTTTGGCTCTAGCGGCGGACTGGCCCGCAACTTGCTTTAAAATCCTTGTCAGCCGTCCTTTCAGTCGCCGACAGCCTGAGCGACGCAGCGCCGCCCTGATCCGCAGCCCAGGAGCCAGTATCTTGCCTTCCAGCCCCACGACCTTGGGTCGAAAACGCCGCGGCCGGCCGAAAGGACGTGCCGTCGATCCGCGCGCCGTCGCCGAGATCCGTGTCCTGCTCGACGGCCGGGAATGCCGCCGGGATCTGTTGATCGAGCACCTGCATCGCATCCAGGATCGGTATGGCCATCTCTCGGCCCCGCATCTGGTAGCCCTGGCCGCGGAGATGAAGCTGGCGACGACCGAGGTCTATGAGGTCGCGACCTTTTATCACCATTTCGACGTGGTCAAAGAGGGGGAGACCCCGCCACCGCCTTTGACGGTACGCGTCTGCGATTCCATCAGTTGCGAGCTGGCCGGCGCCGAGGCGTTGATCGCAGCGCTGGAGGCTGGGCTTAAGGAGGACGTTCGCATACAGCGCGTGCCCTGTATCGGGCGCTGCGACGGGGCACCGGCAGCGGTCGTGGGCCGGAACCCCTTGGAGCATGCCTCCACCACAGCAGTGGAGGAATTGGTGCAAAACGGCGCCACCGAGGCGCCGGTACCGGCTGCAATCGACTACCCCGGGTACCGTGCCGAGGGCGGATACGAGCTATTGCGGCAGGTCCGTGGGGCCTTGGCCGATGGCGATACGAAATCGGACCTTAGCGCGGAACGCATCCTAGAGCTACTCGACAATTCCAACCTACGCGGTCTCGGCGGCGCCGGCTTCCCGGCCGGGCGCAAGTGGCGAATCCTGCGCGACCAGCCGGCACCGCGGTTGATGGCGGTCAATATCGACGAGGGCGAGCCGGGCACCTTCAAAGATCGCTACTTTCTGGAACGCGATCCGCACCGGTTTTTAGAGGGCATGTTGATCGCCGCCGAGGTCGTCGGCATCGCCGAGATTTATGTCTATCTGCGAGACGAGTATGCCGGAATCCGCGCCTTGCTAGAGCGGGAGCTCGACGCACTGCGCGCGGACCCGCCCTGCCCGCTTGCGCCGATCCAGCTGCGCCGCGGCGCGGGCGCCTATATCTGCGGCGAAGAGTCGGCGATGATCGAGTCTCTGGAAGGCAAACGCGGCATGCCCGGGCTGCGTCCGCCCTATGTCGCAGAAGTCGGGCTCTTCGGCCGCCCGACCCTCGAGCACAACATGGAGACCCTGCACTGGGTGCGCGATCTACTGGAGCGCGGTGCGGCCTGGTTCGCGGGTCAGGGCCGAAACGGCCGCTCGGGGCTGCGCGCGTTCTCCGTCAGTGGCCGTGTAAGCAAGCCTGGTGTGCATCTGGCGCCGGCGGGCATCAGCCTGCGTGAGCTCGTCGATGAATATTGCGGCGGCATGCTGGATGGCCACAGCCTCTACGCCTATTTCCCGGGCGGAGCCTCCGGCGGTATCCTGCCCGCCTCGCTGGCGGACCTGCCATTGGACTTCGACACGCTGCAACCCCACGGCTGCTTCATCGGCTCCGCGGCGATCATCGTGCTCTCCGAGCACGACAGCGCGCGCACCGCGGCGCTGAACGCGATGCGCTTCTTCCAGCATGAGTCCTGCGGCCAGTGCACACCCTGCCGGGAGGGGACGGCGAAGGCGGTCCGACTGATGCAGTCGGCGGACTGGGACCGACCGCTACTTCAGGACCTGTGCACCGTCATGGTGGATGCCTCAATCTGCGGTTTGGGCCAGGCGGCGCCAAACCCGCTGCAGTGCGTAATGAAGTACTTCCCCGAGGAGCTCAATCATGGCCAGCGCGGCTGATTCGACATCCATCGCCTTCAGCCTCGACGGCGAGACCATTAGGGCGCTGCCCGGCGAGACCCTGCTAACGGCAGCGAAGCGTCACGGCATTCCTATCCCCCATCTTTGCGCCCAAGACGGACTTCGGCCGGACGGCAATTGCCGCGCCTGCGTGGTCGAAATCGAAGGGGAGCGGGTACTGGCCCCGTCCTGCTGCCGCCAGCCGACCGACGGCATGGTCGCTCACAGCAACAACGAACGCGCGCGCAAGTCCCAGCGACTAGTCGTCGAACTGCTCAAGTCCGATATGCCCGCGACAGCCCAAACCCTGGACTCCGAGCTGGACCATTGGGCGGACTTTCTGAACGTCACCGAATCCCGCTTTCCCGCCCGCGAGCAACCCGCGGCGGACGTTAGCCACCCGGCCATCGCTGTCAACCTGGACGCCTGCATACGCTGCACGCGCTGCTTGCGCGCCTGCCGCGAGGAACAGGTCAACGGCGTCATCGGCTATGCCAGCCGCGGCGACCAGGCCAGCATCGTCTTCGATCTGGAAGATCCGCTTGGCGAGAGCAGTTGCGTGGCCTGCGGCGAGTGCGTGCAGGCCTGCCCCACCGGCGCGCTGATGCCGGCGGGCAATGTCGGTCTCAGGCCCCCCCAGACCTCGGTGGATTCGATCTGCCCCTATTGCGGCGTCGGCTGCCAGCTCACCTATCACGTGCGCGACAACCAGATTCTGCACGTCAGCGGCCGTGACGGCCCGGCCAATCAGGGTCGACTCTGCGTCAAGGGCCGCTATGGTTTCGACTATGTGCGCGACCGCGGTCGGCTGACGGT
>JBATTL010000389.1:0-4164 GCA_049670525.1 Thiohalocapsa sp.
GGAGAACGTGTCCTACTATGCCGCGCCAGGACAACAGATGTCGGAGATCGACTTCATCAACGCGGTACTGACCGAGTCCGACTGCGACCTGCTGCTGGACCTGAACAACATCTACGTCAACAGCATCAATCACGGCTACGACGCCGTGGAATTCCTGGAAGCCCTACCCGCCGAGCGCATTGTCTACGGTCACATCGCCGGGCATTACGAGGAAGCGCCGGATCTGCGCGTGGACAGTCACGGTGCCGACGTTATCGAGCCGGTGTGGGGACTGCTCGATCACGCCTACACGCGCTTCGGTGTTTTTCCAACTCTCCTGGAGCGTGACTTCAACATCCCATCCCTCGCCGAGCTCAACACCGAAGTGGCACGCATCACCGCGATCCAACGCCGTCACGGCGCAGCGGGAAGCGCGTCCCATGGATGAGTTCCGTCCCATGGGTGATCTTGGGGAGATCACGGCCAACCAACCGCAACCCGACTTCGTCCGCACCCAACTCGCCTTTGCACGCCACATCCGCGATCCGCAGCACAGCCCTGCCCCCGCCGAAGTCGAAGACCGGCGTATGGCCATCTACCGCGAGCTGGTCTTCAACAATGTCTCATCGCTGCTGGCGACCAGTTTTCCGGTGACTCGCAAGCTGTTGCCGGACGAACTCTGGCGAGACATGATCCGGGATTTTTTGATCAAACACCGTTGCCGGACGCCGCTGTTCCTTGAACTCGCCCAAGAGTTCCTGGACTACCTTGGCAAAAAGCGTGAGCCCGACAGCGCCGACCCCCCATTCTTGCTGGAATTGGCCCATTACGAGTGGGTTGAGCTGGCCCTGGGCATTAGCGACGACGACAGTGCACCGCATTTGGCTGACCCCAACGGTGATCTGATGAACGGTGTTCCGATGGTCTCACCACTGGCCTGGAACCTGAGTTATCGGTTTCCGGTACACCGCATTGGCCCGGACTTCCAGCCGGCGGAGCCCAGCCCGCAGCCAACGCATCTGGTGGTCTATCGCAACCGGCAGGATCGGGTCGAGTTCCTGGAGATCAACGCCGTGACGCAACGGCTGTTGCAGCTACTGCAGGAGAATCCACCCAGGACGGGATTACAGACACTGACGGCCATTGGCGAGGAGTTGGAACACCCGGACCCCGCGCAGGTGGTGGCTGCCGGTCAGCAACTGATGCTGGATCTGCGCGCACGCCAGGTCATCGTCGGGACCCGATACCAAACGCCACCCGGTGGTTCCCGGCGACCGCTGCCCGAGGGCCAAACACGCAGCATCAAGCGTCCACCCGCAAGTCGCCATCAAGGCTGATCTCTGCCCTGCCAAACAGACGCGTCGCACGCTTCACATTAAGCGGTGTCCCATCGCACTCGATCCGGGTCAGGCGCAGCCGCTGCCCATCCAGACAGTCCGCGAAGCAGTCATTGTCCTCCCAATAGATCCGCGGGCGGGCGCCACCTGCCGGTGCATCGTTTCGGTACCAGCTTCCGAGCACCTCAATGCGAACGCCTGCATAGTCGAAGAACGCACCTGGATAAGGCGGCGCGACCGCCCGAATCAGGTTATGCACCTGCCAGCAGGGCCAACGCCAGTCGATCCGACCATCCTCGGGCCGCCGACCACCGAAGTAACTACCGACGCCGAGATCCAGCGGCGTCTCCCGATGAGTGCCCGCCAGCATTCGCGGCACGGCGCGCAACAGCAGGATCTCTCCGGCGCAAACCAGGCGCTGGAAGACCCCGTAAGCCGTGTCGTTAGTTAGTATCGGCACCCTTTCGTGGTCCACCACCGCACCGGCGTCAGGCTTGCGGACCATGCGGTGCAGGCTCATGCCGGTCTCCTGTTCACCGTGCAGCACGGCCCAATTCACGGGCACACGACCGCGGTATTTGGGTAGCAGCGAGCCGTGAAGGTTATAGGCACCGCGCGGCGGAATCGCCAGCAACTCCGGGCTGAGCATGCGCCGATAGTAGAACGAGAAGATCCAATCCGGCGCGACAGCCTGGACATGACCGAGTGTTGCCCTGTCGTTGGGATCATTGGGCGTGACCCAGGGAATGCCCTCCCAGTCGGCGACATCGCGGATATTCTCGAACCACTGAGTCTCCGCCGGGTCGTGGTCGTGGGTGACCAGCAGTCGTACATCGACACCAAGATCGATCAGCGCCGTCAGCGCCCGGGTCCCAACGCTGTGGTAGCCAAAGACGACCGCGGACTGCCTCGGGACGCTCAACGCCCGCCGCCGACCTGGGTCGGTCCCCCATGGGGTTCGGGGTCCGGAGAAAGCCTCTCGCGCACCAGGTAAAGCGGCCGACTTCGCGACTGCTCGAAGATGCGCCCGACGTACTCTCCCAGCAGTCCGATGCCGAACAGGATCACACCGGCCAGAAAGAAAAGGATGCCGAACAGCGTGAACAGGCCCTCCACCTCCGGCCCGACCACGAGCCGACGCAGGGCCAGGTAGATTACGAACAGGAACGACAGCACCGAGATCCCGATACCCACCAGCGAGAACAGCTGCAGCGGCATGATCGAGAAACCGGTCATCAGGTCGAAGTTCAAGTGGATCAGCTTGAACAGCGGGTACTTCGACTCCCCCGCGGCACGCTCCGCGTGCTCGACCACGACCTCGGTCGGGTTGGCGGCGAAGATATAGGCGAGCGCCGGAATAAAGGTGCCGGCCTCATCGGAGGCCACCACGGCGTCGACGATGGCGCGTTCGTATGCGCGCAGCATGCAGCCCTGGTCGGTCATATTGATCTGCGTAAGGCGCTCCCGCAGCCGGTTCATGGCCCGGGAGCCGACATCACGCCACCAGGGATCGCCGACCCGCTTGCGACGAATACTGCCGACGTAGTCATGGCCTTGGTCCATGGCCGCCAGCAGCTTCGGGATTTCTTCCGGGGGATTCTGCAGGTCCGCGTCCAGCGTCAGGACGCGCGCGCCGGTGGATTCGGAAAACCCGGCAATGATCGCCGCGTGCTGCCCCGCGTTGGCGCGCAGATAGACCACCCGCGTCACATCCGATCGGAGACCGTATTGCCGCCTCAGCAGACCGGGCGAGCGGTCTCGGCTGCCATCGTCGACGAAGACGACTTCGTAGTTGATGCCGAGCCCATCAAGCACCGGGTACAGACGCTCGAACAGGAGGGGGAGCACCGCCTCCTCGTTGAAGACCGGCACCACCACCGACAGACCGCGCCCACGCCGAACCGAAGGAAGATCGATGATCTCAGCCATCGGCGCCCCCGGCACCGACATCGATCAGTCCGGTCAAAGCCTCGCAGACGCGATCCACATCGGCGTCGGCCATGGTTGGAAACAGCGGCAGCGTCAGGGTCTGCTCGCCAATACGCTCGGCGTTCGGGAAGTCGCCGGGGCCATAGCCAAAACGCCGGTAGAGTCCGTAAAGATGGATGGCGGGATAATGGATGCCCGCGGCGACACCGCGCTCGCGGAGTGCGGCGATGAATGCCGAGCGGGTCGTGCCCAGTGCCGCGAAGTCGACACAGATACAGAACATGTGCCAGCTATGTCCCGGCGCATCCTCAGGCAGCAGCAACAGATCGCTCGAGCTCAAGGCACGCAGATAGCGTTGCGCCAGGGACTGCCGACGCGCATTGAAGACGTCCAACTTCCCCAGCTGGACCAGGCCCAGCGCGGCACCGAGGTCGGGCATGTTCATCTTGCCGCCCCACTCCGGGACATCGACGTTGCCGTCCGCGTCCTTCTCGATGCCGTGAAAGCGGATGCGCTCCAGCCGACCGACCAATCGCGAATCGGCGACCGCCAGCGCACCACCCTCGACGGTCGTCATGTTCTTGTTGGGGTGAAAGCTGAAGCAGACCGGATTGCCTGATGCACCGATCTCGCGGTCGTGGTAACGCGTGCCGATCGCCTGCGCGGCGTCTTCGACCACCGTCAGCCCGTTGGCGGAAGCAAGTTCGTAAATTGGATCGAGCTCAGCCGAGCGGCCGGCGAAATGCACAGGCATGATCGCCCGGGTGCGCGGCTTCAGCGTCTTGAGCACCGATTCCGCGGTCAGATTGCGCGATAGTAGATCCACGTCGGCGAATCGCGGTCTGGCGCCGACGCGGAGCACCACATTCGCGCTCGCGACGAAGCTCATCGCCGGCACAACGACCTCATCGCCGGGACC